>JBDOMX010000634.1:0-11443 GCA_039831615.1 Planctomycetaceae bacterium | reverse complement strand
ACCAGAAAATCCTACGGCTTCCGCACGCAGAATGCATACGAAACAGCCCTCTACCACAACCTTGCAGACCTACCCATGCCAAACTTTACCCACTGTTTCTTCTGAGGAGGCCTACTTTTTGGCTCACATGATCGGCTAAGATATCGGGAGAGTTCTTCTGAGTTCGATTGTTGATTTCTGCACGTGCCGATCATGCTGACGATTCCTGGCTCACAGACTCAATACTGCGACGGCCTCAGCCGGCGCGGATTTCTGCGTATCGGCGGCCTCGGTCTTGGCGGAGCGTCGCTTGCCGATATCCTGCGAGCGGAATCCCTCCAGCCACAGGCTCCATCGAAAAAGTCGATCATTATGATCCTGTTGCCAGGTGGGCCGCCTCACCTGGACATGTTCGACATGAAGCCGGACGCGCCGACCGAAATTCGGGGCGAGTTCTCTCCCATCGATACCAGCGTCCCCGGGATTCAAATCACGGAATTGATGCCGCGCACAGCCGTGATGATGGACAAGCTGGCGATTGTGCGGTCATTGCACGGCGGTCTGAACGACCACAATGTCCATATCAATCTGACGGGATGGGAGACACACGAACAGCAGGGGGACTCGGTGATGAAGCCAGGATTCCCTGCCGGGGGTTGGCCTTCGATCGGTGCCGTGATTTCACAACTTCAGGGACCAGCCCACCCAGGGATCCCACCATTCGTCAGTCTTTCCCCTCCGAATGCCGAATCGACCACGCGTGCTTCGCTCAATCAGCCGGGGTTTCTGGGAATCGGCCACGCTGGTTTTGAACCAAACCGTAAGAAACGCCACGACATTGAGTACAAGTCCGGTGTGTCGAGGGCACAGGTCGCACGTGAAGGCGAACAGCAGGCGGAGATCTCGTTGCGTGATATGTCACTGGAGCGATTCGGTGACCGTCGTGCACTGCTGCGTTCGTTCGATCGTCTGCGACGAGATGTCGATGGTTCAGGATTCATGGAAGGCATGGACGACATCAATCGCCAGGCATTTGGGATCCTGACATCGGGTCGACTTGGCGAAGCACTCAACTTTAAACTTGAACCAGAGGACCTGCGCCGCGAATACGGCATCAGCGATTCAGCTGTTCCGGTCCATGGCGGACCGGAATTATTGAAACAGTTCCTCGTCGCACGCCGGCTGGTCCAGGCGGGATGCCGCTGTGTCACGCTGGCATTCAGTCAATGGCCCATGGACCGCATGAGCCGAGGAGGATTCAACTGGGACTTTCATTCGGGCAATTTTGAAAGTTGCCGCGTGATGTTGCCAATGCTCGACACCGGACTGTCGGCGCTGATCCAGGACCTCGATCATCACGATATGCTGGACGACACATCGATTGTCATGTGGGGCGAATTCGGCCGCACGCCGCGGATCAACGCGCAGGCCGGCCGCGACCACTGGCCCCAGGCGGCTTCGGTCCTGTTGGCCGGCGGAGGAATGAAAATGGGCCAGACGATCGGTTCAACCAATCGATACGGCGAAGAGCCCGAGGATCGACCGATCCATTACCGGGATGTTTTCGCGTCTCTGTACCACAACATCGGCATCAATGCGGCCCACACGCAACTGACCGATCTGCGTGGTCGACCACATCCACTTGTCGACGGCCGCGTTCCGATTCACGAACTCTTTTCCTGATTGATTCTCATGCTGACGTGATGTTGTGACGTCGTGACGCGCAAATCAGAGCGTGCGTCGCCCACCCATGCTGTTCAGGCCGCACGGATCAATTCCTGTGCGTTGACGCGGCGTCTGACAAGCTCCAAATGCAGGCGCAGATTGTAGAATTCCTGCATGTAGGACAGCGGCACGTTGATCTCACGCAGTTCGGCCTCGATGCGTTCCAGTTCGGCCCGGTGAACTAAAATCGAACGCCCCGCATGCGGATCTGACAGGCCCTGGTCGATGCGTCGCAGCACTTCATACCAGCGATAGATTCTGGATCGAATTCGCCAGCGGTAGATGGGAGGCGTGAGACGTATCAGCGGAATCATCAGTGTCAGCAGCGGCACCAGCAGGATCCGGGTTCGCGAAATGAGTGACGCCACCCAGAACGGCAGGTACCGATCGAACAGCGACGGTCCGTCCTTGAAGTATTCTGCTGCAGAGCGATTCAGTGTATGTTCGACCCAGCCGCCCATTCGGAAAGTCGCCCGGTTTCACAAACATCCCTCCACCGCCATGTGCCTCCTGGGCAGCTTTCAGGAAGAGAGGCACGAAAGCCTGATGCAGGTCCTGCGAGGCAACCAGACTTGCGCACGGTGCAATCATCCTGACATCCTGAGCCGGCAGATCTGCCTGGAGATCGACCACTCCCTGAGCCAGCGTGATCGGCTGCAGCCATGGATGGAGCTGTGTGTATGCCTGCTGTCGATTGAGATTCAGCAGATTGATCCCAGGGGAACGAATAAGTTCCCGCACATACCCGGCATCAGCGGTTGTCACAAAGAACGCGACATCGATCTCACCACGTCCCATTGCGGCTGCCGCCGCAAATCCGGTCCGATCATCGACCTGAAATGTACGATCTCGTTCCGTCAGCCCATTGGCCTGAAGCACCTGCTCCGACATGCGGCGTGTGCCGCTGCCATACGGGCCGGTGGCCACACGCAATCCCCGGAGTTCACGAATGTCACTGAAGACCCGGTCGCCTCGACAAAAGATCCACAGCGGCTCCGGATACACGCAGGCAATGCTCTGCAGGTTTTTTGCAGCTTTGGTCGCGGGCGAAGTGCCACCCTGCACGATGGCAATATCGATGTCGTCATCGTGGATCAGCAGTTCGTAGTTCTCGACGGAACCATTTGTCTCACGAATGTTGAGTGTAATCCCCTCGCGGGCCAGGCTTTCGGCGTACTGCCGGCAATAGCGATAGTACGCTCCATCCCGACGACCGGCGGCGATGGTGATTTCCTGGGGCGGGGCGGGAGCCATGCACGACCATGCGACGGCGAATCCCACGAATGCCACGACAAGCGCCGGTCCGAACGTTTTCCACAATTCGCGCCGGTCGCCTGACACGTCCCGCCACCAGTCCGAGCGGGGTGCAGAATCATCACTGGCGCGAAACTGTGGTTTTTGGCGGACCATGCCTTCGCTCCGTGCGGACGACACTGATCAGTGAACTGTCTTCGGCAGATACTGCCGGAGCAGACGTTCTCCCGGCGGGAATGAAGATTGAAACGTCTGTCAAGGACTGCAGTCCATAGTTCGACACGGCTGTGGCCGAGTGCTCACCGCCATTGAGCATAATCCGCAGTTCCACCTGTCCGTCGTCATTCGACTCAACCTGAACTCCCTGGATTGAACCGAAACTGCGGAATCAGTCGTGCGAAGGGATTCAACAGAGTGGAAAGAGGATGATTGAGTCGTTAATAATCTGCGACAAACATGGGCCCCGTCACTTTCAAACAGGAATTCACCGGAACCAGCAATGCAGACCGAACTTCAGCAGGTCAAAGACCGTGTGGCCGAAAATGCCGAGAAGATCCATCAACTCAACGGTGAGCTGAGCAAGGTCATCGTTGGCCAGAAGGACATGATGACCCGGTTGCTCACCGGATTGCTTTGCGGTGGCCATGTTCTGCTGGAAGGAGTGCCAGGTCTGGCGAAGACCACGGCCATCACCGCACTCGCACAGGCCCTTTCCGTCGGATTCAAGCGCATTCAGTTCACTCCGGACCTGCTGCCGGCCGACCTGTTGGGCACGATGATCTATATGCCGGCGGAGGGGACGTTTACGACGCGTAAAGGACCCATTTTTTCCAATTTGATTCTGGCCGACGAAATCAATCGTGCCCCCTCGAAAGTGCAGTCCGCACTGCTGGAAGCGATGCAGGAGCGACAGGTCACGATTGGTGACGAAACCTTCGTTCTGGACAAACCATTTCTCGTCATGGCCACGCAAAACCCGATCGAACAGGAGGGAACTTATCCGCTGCCGGAAGCTCAGGTCGACCGCTTCATGCTGAAGGTGAGAATCACCTATCCGCAACCCGACGAGGAACGCCGCGTCCTCGACATGGCCCTGGAAGAAAACTCGCCGCCGATTCGCGCTGTTCTGCAGCCCCAGGACATCCTCGAGATGCAGGAAGTCGTGCGGATGATCTACATCGATGAACAGGTACGGAACTACATTGTTTCTGTCGTTCGGGCGACGCGAGAACCGGGCAGTTTCAAACTCAAGGACATCGCTCCGCTCATCGAGTTCGGAGCATCACCCCGGGCGTCGATCTTTCTGGGTGTGGGCGCCCGGGCGAACGCGTTCCTGAACGGTCGGGCGTACGTCACACCGCAGGACGTCAAAGACATCGCCATGGACGTGCTCCGCCACCGAGTGATTTTAACTTACGAAGCCGAGGCCGAAGAAAAAACATCGGATGACATCATTCGGGAACTGCTGGCGGCCGTGCCGGTGCCATAACCGGCGCCACACAATTCGACTCGTACCTCACAGTCGGTAGGTTCATTCAATCTTCATCCACTGGTCCTCCTCCTACGATGCCGGAAGTCGCCGAAATCCTGCGAAAAGTGCAGCGAATTCAGATTGTCGCCAATCGGTCAGTTGATGATCTGCTGGCTGGCCAGTACCGCAGTGTTTTTCGCGGTCGGGGCATGGAATTTGACGAAGTCCGGGAATACCAGCCGGGCGATGACATTCGCACCATCGACTGGAACGTCACGGCTCGCGCGGGAACTCCGTTCATTAAGCGGTATTGCGAAGAGCGGGAATTGACGATCCTGTTCCTCGTTGACATCTCAGCGTCCGGCGTGTTTGGGTCCGGACAACAGTCGAAACTGGAAATGATGGTCGAAATTGCCGCCCTGCTGATGTTCTCCGCGCTCAGGAACAACGACAAAGTGGGCCTGCATCTGTTTGCCGATGACGTGGTGGCCTGCTATCCGCCGCGCAAGAGCAAAGGCAACGTCCTGCGACTGCTGCGGGAAATGCTCGCGGCAGAGCCGGTTGCCAGTGAAACCAATCTGGAAGCAGCGCTGGAGTATCTCAATCGGGTCCAAAAGCGGCGCGCGGTGGTCTTTGTGATCAGCGATTTTCAAACGGATGTTTCACGCAAAGCGTTGTCCATGTCCACCGGTCGCCATGACCTCGTCGCGATCACGGTTTCCGATCCGCGGGAGCATGAACTCCCAAACGTGGACTTTATTCGCCTGCAGGATGCGGAAACGGGAGAAATTGTCGAAGTGGACACACGGAATGAGCAGGTCCGGCAACTTTTTCAGCAACAGGCCCAGGAGCGTGCGGAAGCCCTGTCATCCAGTCTACGAAGAGCGGGGGTCGATCAGTTGTCGGTGAGTACCCGCGAACCGTACACCACCAGCCTGCGAAGATTCTTCGCGGCCAGAGAAAAACGGAGCCGGTAGAATCATCGTCCACGAAGCCTTTCTCAACGATCAGGCTGAAAGCGTGTTCAATTCCCTGATATGAATCTTCGCTCGCTGCATCTTTTGCTACTGCTCGTATTCGTGATCGGATGCGACATGAACGATGCGCCGCTGGACCAGCACGCCGGTAACGATCCCGTTCGATCGGAAACCATCCGCGGTCCGGTGACTCTGATCGTCGAAGTAGCGCCAGGAGTCGTCCGATTATCGGACGAGCCCACTCTGACGCTGACGATCAAGGCAGAATCCGGAATTCATATCACTCAACCTCCTTTCGGAGAATCGGTCGGCGAGTTCCTGATCCGCGACTTTCACGAACCGCTCCCCACGTCTGAAGCACAACTCGAGGTAACCCGTCAGGTTTATACGCTCGAACCGACGCGTTCCGGCACCCTCACGATCGCACCCATTGCGGTCAGGTTCCGTGACAATCGCCCCGGTGGAGACGGCGAGGAACATGTGGTGGAATCCGAAGCCGTGCAGGTGGAAGTGAGCACGGTCGTCGGAGAGGCCGCACCGTCGCTGTCAGACCTGAAACCATCCGTGGGCCCGGTGGAACTGCCTTCCCGCGGTCCGCCGGGATCGGTGTGGATTTTCAGCGGAATCGGCGCAGGCATCATCGCGATTTTGATTTGGCTGGTGCTCCGCCGGCGGCGTCAGGCCAGTCAGGAACCTCCACTCTCGCCTCAGCAGCTGGCCTGCCTGGAACTGGATCGGATCATCAGTCGTCGCCTGGCCGAAACGGACGTGAAAGAGTTTTACGTGGAAGTCACCGGCGTTGTGCGGCGCTACATCGAACGATCAACCGGCGTTCGGGCACCGGAACAGACGACCGAAGAATTTCTACGCGAGATCGTCTCCAATTCAGTTTTTACAGACGACGAACAACGTCGCCTGCAGCAGTTTCTCGAATCAGCAGATCTGGTGAAGTTCGCCGGATACCGACCAGCCGGCGAGGATATGAAGACCAGTATTGAACGTGCCCGCGAGTTCACTCAGCGGGATGCTCGCGGGGATGTGGAGGCGGCCACATGAACGCCTTTCGTTTCCATGAACCTCTGGCACTGCTCCTGCTGCTGCCGGTGCTGGCCGTGGGATGGTGGTCGTTGCGACGCGATCATCGGTCGGCAGTGACCTACTCCAGCGTGGCACTCCTCCGCAACCTTCCGGTGACCATGGCTCAGCGATTTCGACGCCTTCTGCCATGGCTGCGGATCACCGGAACGCTCATGATCGTTGTTGCAGTGGCCCGTCCGCAGTTCGGCCGCGAAGAGTTTCGTGTCCGCACGGAAGGCATCGCGATTGAAATGTGCATCGACCGCTCGGGGTCGATGCAGGCCATGGATTTTCCAGTGGAAGGGGAACGTGTCAGTCGTCTGGATGCCGTGAAATACGTCTTTCGTCGATTCGTGGCAGGCGAAGGCGAGTTCGGCGGACGGCCGGATGACATCATCGGACTGGTCGCTTTCGGGGGATTCGCAGACGCCAAATGCCCCCCGACACTGGACCACGGAACGCTGCTGGAGATTCTTGAGACCGTAGAAATTCCTGAACCGATCTACGACAGGCAGGGACGGATCATCAACGAACGTTTGTTGCAGGAGGAGCAGTCCACTGCCATCGGCGACGCGATCGCTGTGGCTGTCGATCGACTCAAAGAGGTCGAAGCAAAAAGCAAAGTGATCGTACTGCTTTCCGACGGTGAAAACACGGCCGGCGTGAATACTCCGAGTGACGCCGCCGAAGCGGCCAAAGCATTTGGCATCCGTATCTACGCGATTGGTGTCGGCTCAAACGGCACCGCTCCATTTCCGTCCGTCGACCTGTTTGGTCGACAGGTCCTGAGACCCCAGCAGGTCCGACTGGACGAAGCGGCGCTCAAAGAACTGGCAAAGACGACCGATGGGCACTACTTCAATGCTCAGAATACTGAGAGTCTGGCGGAGGTTTATGAAGAAATCGACCGCCTGGAGAAAACGGAGACTGAAGGCCAGATCTATACCGACTACGGCGAATACTTCCAGACCCTTTTGCTGCCCGGCATCGCCTGCGTGCTGCTGGAGCTGATCCTGACTGCAACACGGTTCCGAAGCCTGCCTTAGAGCAGTGTTCGAACAGACGTGCCGGGCGAAGGCCGTGGGTGATGGGTGTGGCTCCTCCCCGTGGACACAAATCAGCGTCATACGCTGTCGTGAACCTTGAGTGTAGACTGACGATGGCAAATCCCCGGGCCACCGTGAGGATGACTCGCACCTCCCAGGCCGACTGAACAGGCGCCTGTCCGCTGGTTGGACGGGCGAACGTACGGGTAGTCGCTCGGTCACCTTCCTGCGCCTGACCCCGGAAGAAGGGAAGGATTGCGATTCATGAAATATCGGGTGGGGACCGTTCGCGTCCGCGGCTACAATCGGTTGAAATGCTTCCTTTTTGGCCCTTGTACGACCGGTCATGTCCAGCCAACCGCCACTTTTCCCTGATTTTGCCACTGATCCCCCTGGGGCAACTTCGTTTCCGCTGGCCGTGATTGAGCTGGGAACGTCAGCAATTCGGATGGCCATTGGAGTCACCGACGGGACCAACGGGGTCCAGCGCATCGAGCAACTGGTGCAGGGTGTGAGTTTAGGGAAAGATACCTTTACAAGTGGTGTGATCCACCGGGACACGCAGCAGCAATGTGTTGATGTCCTGAAGACGTACCGCCGGAAGCTGGAGGAATACCAGTGTACGAACCCTCGCCACATCCGCGTGGTCGCGACCAGCGCCGTCCGTGAAGCTCAGAACCGCATGGCGTTCCTCGACCGCATCTACACGGCGACCGGCTTTAACGTGGAAGCAATCGACGATGCCGAGATCGCCCGTGTGACGTATCTCGCGATCCGCCCCATTCTCCAGGCGCACCCGAAACTCCACGACGCGACCACCATGCTGATGGAAGTCGGCGGCGGAAACACCGACGTATTGATCCTGCAGGGGAAAGATATTCTGCACTCGCAGTCCTGGCGACTGGGAGCTCTTCGGCTGCAGGAGATGCTGAAGTCATACAAGACGTCGCAATCCCGGTCCGTGGCCATTATGACCGGTCAGATTGAGCGTGTGCTCGAACAGATTCTTGAAATTGTGCCCAAAGACCGCCCCGTCGAACTGATGGCCCTGGGCGGTGACGTGCGTTTCGCTGCCCGTGAGCTGCAGCGTGATCTAAACCAGTCACCGATTGTGCGCCTGCCTCTGGATGAGTTGTCACGCCTCACGCGTGATATGCGCAACCTGACCATTGACCAGATCGTGCTGAAATATCACGTTGAGTTATCTCAGGCTGAAACACTTGTCCCGGCACTGATGACCAGCGTGCTGGCGGCACAGCTGCTGGGAGTGGACGATGTTCTGGTGACGCAGTTCAATCTGCGTGATGCACTGCTCAGCAGCCTGCTGCGGTCAACGGAGTGGACTGAGGAATTCTGCGAGCAGGTGATCCACTCAGCACGTGAGTTTGCCCGACGGTTTCACGTTGATCTGGTTCACGCCGAACACGTCGCCCGCCTGTCGCAACAGCTGTTTCGCGGACTTCAGGAGATTCATGAACTGGATCTGCGCAGGGAAACGATTCTGTATATTGCAGCCTTGCTGCATGAGACGGGGCTGTACGTGAGTCAGAATGCCTACCACAAGCATTCGTACTATCTCATCAGCCACGGCGAACTGTTTGGGTTGAGTGACATTGATCAGCAGCTGGTGGCTTTGATCGCTCGTTATCATCGACGAGCAGTGCCGAAACCATCGCATGAAGCCTACGCCAGGTTGCCACGGAAGAGTCGAGTCAACATGTCACGACTGGCTGGAATCCTGCGGCTGGCGGTCAGTCTGGATCATGGTCGCAGTCAAAGGATTCACGATATTCAGTGTCAGCCGGAACGGCAGCGTCTCGTGATCACTGCACCGGCATCAGCCGGTGATCTGTCGCTGGAGCAGCAGGCCCTCCGCCAGGAATCAGAGTTGTTTCAGGATGTTTTCGGAATGAGCGTCCTTCTGAGACGAGCCCTGCGGTAAAGCACCATTCAATCACTGTTCCGGTATCTGCATCCGCGATGCCAGGAAATCAGAATCTCTGCCACCCGAATGATCGGGCGCGACCAGACCAATGAAAACTGCTCTCATGTCGGAAACGTTTGTTAATCGAGAACTCAGCTGGCTGGAATTCAACCAACGTGTGCTGGATGAAGGGCGGGACAGCAGTGTTCCGCTGCTGGAACGCCTGAGGTTTCTTGCCATCGCCGCGGCGAATCTCGATGAGTTCTTTATGGTTCGAATCGGAGCACTGCAGACCGCCATTCGCCGCAACCGCGAAACGGCCGACCCCGCGGGTATGACGCCGGCGGAACAACTGGCGGCGGCGGCGGCGCGGGTCGATGCCATGATGGCTGACCTGTATGAATGCTTTTTGAACGAACTGGATCCGCAACTTTCAGAAATTGGCATCCGCCGCCGACATTCGACGGAGCTCACAGAAGATCAGACGGCCTACGTCGAGCGTGTCTTTGAAGAACAGATTTCAGCAATCCTCACGCCCGTCGCTGTCCATGATCCGTCCAGTTTTCCACTGCTGCAGGGGCGCACTGTGAATCTGGCCGTGCAGCTGGCGCCCGCGGAAGGCCAGGATGAATTTCGATTTGCGGTGATCCCGTTCGGAAAATCTGACTTGAGGTTCATCACACTTCCGTCGGACGGCGGCTTCGAATTCATTCTCGCAGAGGATCTGATTGAACTGTTCATTCAGCGATTTTTCCCTGGCGAGGATGTGATTTCCGCGGTCCCGTTTCGGATCACGCGCAACGCCGACCTCAGCGTTCGGGAAGACGATGGGTCAGACTTGCTGGCCGAAATGGAAGACATTCTTGACGAGCGCAAAGACAGTTTTTGCGTGCGGCTGGAGCTGTCCGATCAGGTCACCTCACCTTTACAGCGATTTCTGAAATCACTGCTGCGAATTACCGACAGTGAAGTCTGTGTCCTGCCGGGGCCCACTGGATTCAATGACTTCATGCGGCTGGCAGATTTAAACGGCTTCAGCGAATATCGCTATCCCCGCTGGATTCCTAAAGACTCTCCGCGGATCGAACCCGGGGCATCGATCTTCGACGTGATTCGGGCCGGCGACGTGCTCCTGGTTCATCCTTACGAGTCTTTCGATCCGGTGCTGCGGCTGGTGAACGAAGCAGCAGACGATCCGGATGTGCTGGCAATCAAACAAACTCTGTATCGTACCAGTCGCAACAGTCCCATTGTCGAGGCACTGATGCGGGCGGCAGAAAACGGCAAAAACGTGACCACGATCGTCGAACTCAAGGCCCGCTTCGACGAAGCTCGCAACATTGAATGGGCAAAACGAATGGAGTACGCCGGTGCTCAGGTCATCTATGGTGTCCGTGGCCTGAAGACGCACGCCAAGGCCTGCGTCGTCGTACGCCGGGAACCCCAGGGATTCGTTCGCTACGTCCATTTCGGCACCGGCAATTACAACGAGACGACGGCCGGCCTGTATACCGATCTCAGTTATATGACATGCAACGAAGATCTCGGCAGCGATGCCGTTTCGTGGTTCAATGCTGTGACGGGGTATTCGCAGCTTCAGGATCTCAGACTTCTGGTATCAGCTCCAGTCGGATTACGTGAAAAACTGCTCGAAATGATTTCACTGGAAACCGAGCGTGCCCGTTCAGGCGGTCAGGCCAAAATTGTTGCCAAGTGCAACTCGCTGGCCGATCCGAAGATCATCCAGGCGTTTTACGAGGCATCACAGGCCGGAGTCGACATCCAGTTGAATATCCGGGGCATCTGCTGCCTCAAGCCTCAGGTGCCCGGCCTCAGCGAACGCATTCGCGTGACCAGCGTCATTGATCGATTCCTCGAACATTCCAGGATCTATTATTTCCTGCACGGCGGTGATCGACTGGTCTTCATGTCCAGTGCCGACCTGATGCCTCGCAACCTGGATCGTCGCGTGGAATTGTTGATTCCGATT
>JBDOMX010000460.1:0-2604 GCA_039831615.1 Planctomycetaceae bacterium | reverse complement strand
GTACGGGAGGTATAAAGTCCAAGTTGCTACTTAATCGAGAAGTGCTAAAAGCTTGCCGGATAAACAGCATTCAGACCAATTATGCCCGCCTTCTTTCTAAATATCCCAAAAAACTTCTCGAACTTATTCGTCGCTAGATGCTGGTTTTGCCTCCCTGTGCTCCAGATTCCCTGCCGGCTGCATACAGCATCGGGTTGGCAAAGCCTCGTGGGCTTCAAGCGGAAAGTTGCCTAAGGGAGCATTTGGGGCGGTATTAAAAACGGAGCGAGTCAGTCCACTTGACATAGGGCGTCACGTTGATCGGCCAGCATCAACTCCCTGATGATGACTGCTGTATCATCCCGCAAAGCAATGCCGATGGCGCAATCTCGCACACTAATTTTCATCAGACATAAATTCTGTGAGGGCCGTGCTTTAGAAAGTTTTGTTTCGCGAAAACCGCAGTCTGTGGCACATTTGTTCCGAGTGGCGGGTTTCAACACGTCACCTTTCTGGGAGGAGCCAAAATGAACCTTAGACCCGACCCCACATTCTATGCCACGCCCAAGATTGCGATGGAGGCCCCGGCGGAGACGTTGGCGTTTACGTTGATGCTCAGTCCCGACGGGTCTCAGCCAGACGGGCTGGCGGTTGTCGATGTCGATCCGAAGTCAAAGACCTTTGGCGAAATCGTACATCAGCTCATCATGCCGAACAAAGGCGACGAGTTTCATCATTTCGGTTGGAACGCCTGTTCCTCGGCGCTTTCCCCTTTGACGGGGCATGCCTTTCTGGAACGCCGGTACCTGATTATCCCGGGTATTCGCTCGTCCCGCATCTACGTGATTGATGTGAAAGAACCGTTGAAAGCCAAGATCCACAAGATCATTGAGCCGGAAGAGGTCTTCGCGAAGACGGGGTATTCGCGACCGCATACGATTCATTGCGGACCAGAGGGGATATACGTGTCGACCCTTGGCGGAGGCGGGGAGGACGGTACGGACGGGCCGCCGGGTATCTTCATCATGGATTGCGAGACCTTCGATATCCTGGGCCGATATGAGATGGACAGGGGCGAACAGGACAAGCACTACGATTTCTGGTGGAATTTGCCCCGTGACTACATGGTGAGTTCTGAATGGGGCCTGCCACCGCAGTTCGAAAACGGGATCGTGGCCGAGGATCTTCTGTCGAACAAGTACGGGCACAAGATTCACTTCTGGAACCTGCGCGAGCGGAAGAACGTCCAGACCATCGATCTGGGCGAGAACCACCAGATGGCGTTGGAGATCCGGCCTGCGCATGATCCGGCGAAGGACTACGGCTTTTGTGGGGTCGTCGTCGACACGACCAATCTTCAGGGCGCGATCTTCACTTGGTGGCAGAAGGAGGATGGCACATTCGAGGCCAAGAAGACGATCACTATCGATCCACGCCCCGAAAAGAAGGAAAACCTACCCCCGTTGTTGCAAGGGTTCGAAGCCGTGCCGCCGCTGGTGACCGACATCGATCTTAGCCTCGACGACAAGTACCTCTATGTTGCGTGCTGGGGTCAGGGAGAGATGCACCAGTATGATGTATCCGATCCCATGAACCCTAAACTGACCGGCAAGGTTGAGGTCGGCGGTATTGCGCGAGGGGCCAAGCATCCGAATGGCAAACCCTTTGCCTACGGCCCCCAGATGGTTGAGATCAGTCGCGACGGCAAACGGGTCTATTGGACGAACTCGCTCTACTCCACATGGGACGATCAGTTCTATCCGGATGACGAGGGCGGTCAAATGGTCATGGCGAATGTCGGTGCGGACGGGGGCATCGAACTGGATAAGGATTTCTACGTCGACTTTCCAAAGGGCTATCGGAGCCATCAGATCCGGCTTGAGGGCGGCGATTGCTCTACCGATAGTTTCTGCTACCCGTCAGTTTGACGGGTGAACGATGTTGAAACGACGATGGCCCTCTGGTGGGTCGTTGTTTTTTCCGGGATTTACCACGGGGTGAACCCCGGTATGGGCTGGCCGCTGGCGGTATCAGCGGCGTTGATGGAACGGTCCTCATCCAGTCTTTACCGGGCGCTCGGAGCGCTGGCGCTTGGGCATCTCGTGGCCATGCTTGCTATCCTATTGCCGTTCTCAATTCTGTTTGTACTCGTCGAATGGCATCGCGAGTTTCAGGTCGCTGCTGCCTGGCTGTTGATCGCGGTCGGCATCTATCTGTTGATCAACAGACGGCATCCAAGGTTTCTGGCGCGGGTGCCGCCGTCACAACTGGCGCTCTGGTCCTTTCTGGTGGCCTTGGCGCATGGTGCCGGGTTGATGCTGGTTCCGGTCTACCTCGGAATTTGCTGCATGATCGAAGCGGATTCCGCGCATGTCCCCCTCTTGGGACTCATGGGTGGAATTGTCGCCATCGCAGTTGCCGTCGCGCTGGTTCATACCCTTGCAATGATCGCTTCCGGAGGAGCCATCGCATATGGCGTTTATCGGTGGATTGGCCTCAAGTTCCTTTCGAAAGGCTGGTTTAATCTCGATGTGGTCTGGGCACTGAGCCTGGTGGGAGTGGGGGTGATCTCGCTCATGACATTGCATTGAGAACAAGCGTGAGGTTTTTGTGAGGATTATCCCG
>JBDOMX010000342.1:0-2604 GCA_039831615.1 Planctomycetaceae bacterium | reverse complement strand
GTGCGGGCCTTCGGGGTCGTGTGGCATGGTCGAACGGTGTCAATCACGCTCTCGGCATGCGACACCGGCAAATGACGCACACAGGGCACCGCAACACCGTCGGAGTTCTCGGTTTGTCTCCGCCGCGCCTTGACGGGGCCGCAGCCCGCTAGGATGCTATGCAGCGACTGCGGGCGACCACACGGCCACCCTTGCGGCCAGCACCGGTTGGGCACGCCGCGGAGATCGCCCCTCAAACGGCTGTTCGTTTCCGATTCGCGCGCGAGGTGACATCATGGTGAACATTGGAATCATCGGCGTTGGCTTCATGGGGTACACCCACTTTGAAGGCGCGCGTGATCTTGAAGGTGCGCGCGTCGCCGCCATCGCCACCCGCAGTGCATCCAAACGGGCTGGAGACTGGACTGGCATTCAAGGAAACTTCGGCCCGCCCGCCGGCCAGGTCGACCTCTCAGACGTCCGCACGTACGCGGACTACAACGATCTGCTCGCCGACCCCGACATCGACCTGGTCGATATTTGCTTGCCCAACGATCTGCACGAGCAGGTCACGCTGGAGGCGATTGCCGCGGGCAAAGCGGTACTCGTCGAAAAGCCAATCGCCGTCGAACTGGACGCGGCCGATCGCATGGTGCAAGCCGCCCAAGAACACGGCTCACTGCTGATGGTCGGGCAAGTGCTGCCCTTCTTCCCCGAATTCCGATTCGCCGTCGATTGCGTTCGTTCAGGCCGTTATGGCAAATTGTGCGCCGCGCATTTCCGTCGCGTAATCACGCCGCCGAACTGGTCGGACGACATGTCCGACTTTCGCAAGCTGGGCGGCTGGGGGATCGATCTGCATATCCACGACAATCACTTCATCAGCCTGATTGCCGGAGTGCCGCGGGGCGTCTTTTCTCGAGGTCTCACGGAAGACGGATTCGTCAACCACGTGCACTCGCAGTACCTTTACGAAGATCCCCGCTTGGCCATCAGCTGCGTCAGCGGCGGTCTCGGAGCAGCTGGACTTCAATTCTCGCATGGATTTGAACTGTACCTGGATTCGGCCACGATCTTGTACAACGCCGGAACATATGGAGGCGAATGGGTTGTGGACCGGCCTCTGACCGTGATCACCGACGAGGTCAGCCACCCCGAACTGGCTGGCAGCAGTGCATGGTATTCAGCCTTTACCGACGAACTTCAAACCGCGGTCAACGCGGTGAGGGACAAGCAGGAACCTCGCATCCTATCGGCGGAACTGGCGCGAGATGCCCTGCGACTGTGTCACGCAGAAGCACGCAGCATCGAATCCGGAACCAGCCAGACGCTGGCCTGAAATCCAGAAACTCAGACGGCAGATTGTCGCTTCAATTCCCACACTTTCGGCAATGGCCCACATCCGGCAACTCGGCACGTTGTCTGCATGAACATCACAGATTACCAGAATCCGACACCGGTTGTTTCGATACGCAGTGACTGCCGTGTGCCGCTCAGAATTCCGTCTCCAGACGCGGCCGATGCCGGCAGGCAGCATTGTCCCCTGACATCTCGCTCACTCACATCCAGCGCGGCCGATTATGATTGACAACCTGCCCCTCAAAACTCTGACTTACAAGAATCTGACGATCGAGGGCTATTCCCGGGCCGCGGTGCAAAGCTATTGGCGGATTCCCGAATTGAAACTCGGCTTCGACCTGGGCGGTAGCCCCTGGTCGTTCATGGGCACTCCGACGATTTTCATCACCCACGCACACCTCGATCACATGGCGGCCCTGCCCGTTTTCGTCGCCCGCCGCCGCATGATGAAAATGGAACCACCAACCATCTACCTGCCAGCCAGCGTCAAAGGCAATGTCGAGCGGATGCTGGCCGCCTGGCAGCGCTTGGACCGCGGGCGCATGGTGTGCAATCTCATCGGAGTCGAACCCGGAGACGAATACGAACTCTCGCGCGAAAACGTCGTCACCGTGTTCGAAACCGTGCACACCGTCCCCTCAGTCGGTTACGTGGTCTGGGATCGACGACGTAAACTCAAATCCGAGTACCAGGGACTCTCGGGAGACCAGATTCGAGATCTCCGCATGGCCGGCAAAGAAGTGTCGGACGAAATCCGAGTCCCCATCGTGTGCTATGTCGGCGACTCGGCCCCGACGGGCCTTGACAAATACCCACCCGTCTACGAAGCCGAAGTGTTGATTACCGAACTCACCTTTTATCGCCCCGAACATCGCAAACAGAAGATCCACAAGTTCGGCCACACACACCTGGACGACCTGTTGGAACGCGCCGACAAGTTTCAGAATCAACTGATCATCGCCACGCACTTCAGCACGCGATACCACGAACCACAAATCCGCAAGGCCATCGAACGTCGGCTTCCGGACAGCCTCAAGGACAAACTGCACCTGTGGCTGTGACCTGGCCCGGATGGAGTCGCTGCATGTGAGCGGAGGTGCACGAGCCACCCCCTCAGCACTCAGGCTTCAGGGAAGTCCGTTGAGCTTGCGAATCACCCATTCGGTGGTCAACAAGACGAAAAACACGATCAGCACCCCCCAATGGTCCCACAACACCGTTTCGCTCCGCAGCGAGACACTTTGGTCCGGGGCCTGAAACATGTCG
>JBDOMX010000470.1:0-2604 GCA_039831615.1 Planctomycetaceae bacterium | reverse complement strand
AGTTGAGTCGCCGCCCGCGACGGGACCATTTCAGCGAGAACGAATCGCAGTCCTTCGCCAAGAGTCGAACCGGTGGCGGTGGTGAGTGACAGCATTCTCAACACCATGGGAGTCCGGTGTCGTGCCCGCCAGTCCAGCCAGCGTGAGCGGCCCTGACTGAGCAGTTCCAGCTGAACTCTCCAGGTGAAGATACACAACCCGATCAGCCCCGCAATCGTGGGCATCCAGAATAGCAGGCCAATTCCCACGGCACTGTCACTCAGCTGGATCAGCGTCACAGTGATTGTGGGCAATTCCATGTCAAAGCCTGCGAAGATCTGCTTGAATTTGGGGACAATGAAGATCATCAGGAACGACACAATGCTCGTCATGACCGTAAACACGGCCAGGATCGTGACAATGGACGTCAACAGATTTGAGGTCACCGGCTGTTCGGAATGACTGAGCAGCCGCACCGCTTCTCCGCTCAATGCCGATTCCAGATTCCCCGCCTCTTCCGCGATGCGGATCACCACGATCGATTCTTCCGGCAGCAGGCACTCGACGGTCGCCGTGGCCCGCGACAGCGTATATCCCTGCTCCAGCAGCAGGACCAGCTGCAGAATACGATCACTCCAGGGAGACTCCGATTCATTGGCGAGCGAACGAAGGGTGGTTGACAGAACGTCGGCCTGCTCGACACCGGAAGCCAGCACCATCAGCAAAGATGCCTGGCGTATGGGCTCCGGACGATGACGCGCAAATTGAATGGCGTGTAACAGACCTCCCGTGGCCATCCCCATTTGTCCTTTCAGGTTAAAGCGTTCAGCAGTCCGACCAGTGGCAGAAACAAGGCCAGAATGGTCAGGCCGATGACGCCGGACACGACGATCAACAGCAACACCTGGAGCACCGCAGCGACGATCCTGCCTGTACTGAAGACAGCTCGGTCAAACATTCCGCCCAGGCTGTCGAGAGTGGATGCCACGGCGTAACGGCGACGGCTGTCGGTGGGTTCCTTCGCCAGTCCGACCAGCAGGGACAGAGGCAGGCCACTGAGCGATGTGGTGGCGTTACTCAACACCTTGCCCTCGCGAATCATGGCTGCCAGCCGGCGCCCGTCCTGTCGGATGGCGTCGGCGTGTGACTGACTCGTGGCAATCCGCAGCGCTTCTCCGGGTGGCGCATTGTTCCGCAGCATCGCGGCCAACCAGCGCGCGACACCGGCCAGATCAATCCAGCGCAGGCCGGCTCCGATCAGCGGTGTCGACAGGAGTGCGGACTGCAGCCAGCCGCGATAAATAACAAGGAACAATCCGGTGATCGCAAGCACGCCCACCATTGCCAGAGCGACGGCTCCGGGCAGACCCATGAACTCCACACTTCTGGAGGTCATAATGATCAGCATGGTCAGTCCGGGAAGATCCAGGTCAAAGCTTTCAAAGATCTCTCGGAATCCCGGGATCACCAGTGTCAAAAACGCGTAGCACACGCCGAGTGACATCATGAGCAGGAAGACCGGGGCGAGCAGGCTGAGAAACAACCGATGTCGGGCAAAACCAGCACCCGACGTCCCGGACATGAGTTCCGAAAGGACCAGCATCTTTTGGTCGTCCGGCAGATCACTGCGCACGATCTCTCCCAGGTTTCCTGGCAGCAGTCGCGCCATGTTTGCCAGATCAGTCGTTCCGGCCCGCACGTTGGCGGCGATCTGCCGAAGCAGGCGCCGGGGTCGTTGTTCCGAGGCTCTCACCAACATCCATGCGGGGCCAAACGCCAGCAGCACCAGTGAAACAGCCACGTACAATGGTGTGGCCACTGTGCCAGTGATCGCAGCATGCAGAATTGCCAGGATCAACAGCAGGAGTGTTGATCCCTGGAACCACGGCAGGAGTGCCGTCGCCGGATTCCATGTCGGTTCACGGGCAGCCGCCTGCAGCGCGACATCAACAGGAAGTTGTGTCAGGAACGCCGTCCGCACAGATTCTGTGATTCGCAGTTCAGACAATCGCAGGGGAGTACCGGCCAGGTCAGAATGAGGTTGAACAATCTCAATGCTCACCGCGGACACCAGCTTCTGCCCGCGTCGATCAAGCAGTTCGCTCAGCGCATCGCGATCTGCAGTCTTCATGATCCCGTGGATCGGTCGGCCGTCAGCGTCGCTGGCTTCGTAGCGAAATTCCTTCAAGTCCCGCCTCTCACTCAAAACGCGGTCAGTGACCGATACAGTTCAGAAACCGGCCACATCAGCGACAATCCGTAGATGAACACGGCTCCACCACCGAACAACACCAGCAGGGTTCCCGGAATGACATGCTGCAGCCACGCCAGGTTTAAGCCGACCCGGCGCCGGTAGTGGCCGGCCACTCCCCCGAGCCGTTCCACCAGTTCGGAATCACTGGCGGCCGGATACGCCACGCACGCCTGCAGCAACGGCGGCATTTGGCCATGTTTCCAGTTGTCGACCGGTGGAGGTTCTGACACACCACGGCGTATTGTATTCGCTTCTGCGTGACAGGCCGTCTCCAGTCCTCGATCACCAACACAGTTCCCGGCCAGCATGAGTGCATCCGGCAGTGTCAGCTGGCGTTGAATCAACAGCCCCACCATGCGTGTCAGCGTGTA
>JBDOMX010000130.1:0-11481 GCA_039831615.1 Planctomycetaceae bacterium | reverse complement strand
GATGGTGCCTTGAACCCGTCAAACCAGGCTTCGAGCCAGGACTGAACGTTCATGGAGCGCGGGGCCTTGACCAGAAGCCGATAACGAAAGCGACCGCGCAGAAGGGCCAGCACGGCCGGAGTGGGGACTCTGGGGTTCTTGATCGTGACTTCTTCAAGTCGCAATGTTGCATTGACCGACGCTTCGGGTGACAGTTGCCGGCCCAGCCCGATCCGCCCGCCGACGCGATCTTCCTGCCAGTCATCGAAGAATCGGTTGTAGTAGAAGCCGCTCAGGCTGAGGGCATTGTCAGTCTGCATGAAGAACTGATCAACCCAGTTGACGGCGTAGCGGCTGACAATGTCGCCAGGAGCCGCTTCAGCACGGAATCGTTGTCCACCACCCCGAAAAGCGCGGCCGTTGACAATATCCGAAAAGCTGCGTGGCGGCGCAAACAGGTCGAAATTGTTCTCTTCCCATACGAATGATCCGACAACACCATTGTCGCTGTTCACACCCGCACCGAACATGATCCGCCCGGTCCGCCCTTCTGCGGCCACAGCATTGATGTCAATATAGCCGGGTGGGAGTTCCTGAGCTTCGTCGTAGAACGGACCACCTCCCAGGATAGTATTTCCACGCCCCGGTCCCGGCAGGAACGGCCTGCTGGGGCCCTGGGCTCGGATCACTGTCGGTGTCGCCGGCAGCGTAATGTCGGGTGTCAGCAGGCGGCCCCACGGCCGTTGAAAGAACTCCGGATCGACCGGCTTCCATGAGATGATCGATTCTGAATCAGTACGATTCCTGCGTTGAGTCATCTCGCGGAGTTTTGGATCGACCTTTCGTAAGTCAGGCCGACTTTCTCCAGCCTGCGGAGTCTCTACCGGGGGCATCGATGGTGGTTCGACCGGGATTGAGATCCCACTGTGCCCGCCCCTACGCGGCGGAAGGCTGTCAATTTTCGATGCGAATTCTTTCATCCACGACGCATTCTCTCCGGCACCCGTCAGCGGCTGCTGGCCACGGACACGTCGATCTCCCGCGGCAAACATTTCAGCTTCGGGATCAACCCGAACCACGTTAAGCTGAACACCTTCAAACAACTGACTGCCATTAGCGCGACTCTGGCCTCGACGAATCAGACGTGGATCAGCAAGGTCGCCAGGTCGTGTCTGAAGATTGTTCAGCAGGACTGTTTCTTTTGTGTAAGGACTGTCGCCGGAGTATTCCGGATTGACGTAACGCACGTATCGTGGACGGTCTTCATCGATCTGAAAAACCAGATCAACCACTCCTGGTTTTTCTGTGAAACGCGGCACAGGTACGATATTCGCGTAGTAGTGGCCTCGATCCCAGTATGGCGACAACATCTCGCGGACGTCTTTCGTCAAATCACTGGAGTTGAAGAAGTCCCCTTCGTTGATGCGAGCTTCTTTCCGCAGATCGCCGCCCGAAAACAGGCGATTGCCTTCGTACTCAATGCGCCCGACTTTGAATCGCTCGTTTTCATCCACCGTGTAAACGGCCCGCACGGAACTGCCGTCTTCGGAAAAGAACGGTTCAGCATCGACCTGAGCATCAAAGTATCCAATTCTCCGGTAGTAGTCCTTCAAAGCAGCAACATCCTGCTTCAATGTCTCCGGGCGATAGATCCCTTTGAAGAGTCCGAACCATGCGGACTTGGTGACAAGGTTTTTCTTAAGTGATCCTTTGCCGACCTGTTTTGCCCCTTTGAAGTCACGACGAGTGACACGGACCACCGGACCCTCTTTGATTTCGATGACGACATCGCGATCATCCGGATGGCCACCCTTTTTCAGATCTACACGAACATGATAGTAGCCTTTTTCTTTATATTCCTGCTCGATCCGAGCGACCGCCTGCTCGTTGGCCAGGTGATCGAACGGGCTTCCCTTCTCAAGACCTGTCCAGGAAACCAGATGCTTTTTCTTAATCTTGTCGTTTCCGACGAACCGGACGCTTCGCACGATCGGACGTTCGCGCACTTTGAAGATCAGCACCGTGCCTCGTTCGCCGGACTCGTAGCGAGACTGAACGTGCGAAAACAGACGCGTTCTGCGCAGCGCTCGCTCGTCTTCCAGAATCATCCGTCCCGTGAGTGGGCGGTCGGGTTGCGTTTTGATTTTCTGCAGAATCCACTCTTCTTCAATCGTCTCATTGCCTTCGACGCGAATTTCAACGACAGATTCCGGAATCTGATCCGCAGACAGCTCAGCGCTGTACAACATCACCCACAACATGGCTCCGGCCGCCACCAGGACGCCAAATGCCATCGATCGTGAATCAATTCGAATCTGCATCATGATGCGTCACAACACCACCATCGGCCTCATGATTCACTGAAACTGAGAAGGTGGGGGAGGAAATGAGAGATAGAGAGTCGCCCGGATGGGCATGGCAGAACGGCATTGAGAGGGGTCGCTGCGCAGCGTCGTGCACAACACGTGTAGCAATAACTCAAAGTGGAAAATGCCACAATACGAGATCAGTCGGACTGGTTTCAGCACGACCGTCGTTCGTGCCCACAGCAGGTCAATCGGCGAAAACCGCTGCCTGCCCGATATTCAGGACAGCTAAACGTTTGCCGGCACACAAGTTACAACTGTGGCTGTCGTGCTTCGATGATGCCACGCTGCCCCCAACGTCGTCAGCTTTTTTCTGCGCGCATTGCCAGCCTGCTGATCAGGCGGCGTCGGACTGGTGCACAAAGAGGTCACGCGACGGGAAGGGAATGGTGAAACCGAATTCGTCGAATCCCAGCTTGATGCGTTCTGTCAGATCATATTTCACGGCCCAGTATTCGCCGCTGGACACCCAGGGTCGGACGATGAAATTAACGCTGCTGTCAGCTAATTCTGCCACGGCCACGACGGGTTGAGGCTCGGTCAGGATCCGTGATTCTTCGGCCACAGTATTCTCGAGAAACTGTCTGACCGCCTTGAGATCGTCGTTGTAGCCGCAACCGATGACCAGATCGATTCGACGTTTGCTTTCCGCCGAGTAGTTGCTGATCGCTCCACTGGTAATGTTGCCATTGGGCACGATGACTCGAACGTTGTCAGGTGTGAGCAGAATCGTGCTGAACATCTGTATTTCCACGACAGTGCCGCCTGTTCCTCCCAGGTTGACATAATCACCGACTTTGAAAGGTTTGAACACGACTAACATCACTCCCGATGCGATGTTACCCAGTGATCCCTGCAGAGCCATACCGACAGCGAACCCAGCAGCTGCCAGGATGGCACTCGCCGATGTGGTGTCGACTCCAAGACAACCAAGGGACGCGATGCAGACCACGATCAAGAGCATCAGGTAGACGACGTTTCGCAGGAATCCCAGCAGAGTTTCATCAACTCTGGCACGCCGGCTGGCTCGAACGACCATCCCGGTGACAAACCTCGCCACCCAACGACCGATCACAAAAACGGCGATCGCCGACGCGACACCTTTGCCATAGGTGATCACAAGCTCCAGGGCTTCCGGGGAGGTGATCGCTGCTCGAGGATCTCTGATCAACTGGTCCAGAAACGGCTGCCTGGAATCGACCGCCATGAACAACAGGTCGGTGATCTGCATCGTGTTCTCCGTAACAATGAGCAGATGATGATCATACGGATCTGATTATGGCGACTCGTCACGATTCAGGGAATGTGAAATCTGGTGATCGCCTGACCGTGTTTTTTGATTGTCCATGGCGATTCGAGCGTTCCGCTGAATGGCTGCGTAGCCTGTCCGTTCCAAAGGTGTGCCTTCAAACTTTGCCAGAAACTCCTCTTCAGAGACGTTCAGCAGCGTCTGCGGGGTGGCGGTATACAGGTCTGGTCGAGGTTGAAACGCCGGGTCGCTGTCCCGGGGAGCAAAACGATTCCACGGACAAACTTCCTGGCAGATGTCGCAGCCAAAAACCCAGTTTCCAAAACTGGCTTTCAGGTCGACCGGGATCTCTCCGGAACGATTCTCAATGGTGTGATAGCTGATACAGCGATTTGAATCCAGAACATACGGTTCCGGAAATGCGTCCGTGGGGCATTCGTCGAGACATCGCGTGCAGGTCCCGCAGTAATCTCCTGAATACGGTTCATCCCAGGGCAGCTCCGCCGAGGTGAGGATTGCTCCAAGAAAGAACCAACTGCCAATTTCACGACTGATCAACATGGAGTTTTTGCCGTACCACCCAATACCGGCCAGGCGCGCGAAATCACGTTCCAGTAGTGGAGCGGTGTCGACCACGACACGTGATCGTGAATCTGGTGCTCTCGTTTCCAGAACCTGAGCCAGCTGGCTGAGCCGATCGCGGAGCACATCGTGGTAGTCCTGTCCACTCCAGGCATAGCGTGCAATCCGAGCCGTCTCCGGAAGTGGATCGCGGTTGTGATAATTCATTGCTGCTGTCACGACACTACGAGTGCCCGGCAGCACACCATCGGGATGCTCGTAAGCGTCGCGACGGCGTTCAATCCAGTTCATGTCGGCAGCGTAGCCGTTTTCGATCCAGTCGATGAGCGGGTGAAACCCGGGTGGTGTCACGGCACCAGCGATTCCAACATGTTGAAATCCCAGTTCAATCGCACGCTGCTTGAGCAATGCCGCCGTTTCAGCTGTGTCCTGATCTGTAGTCATTTGAGATGAGTGTCATTAACATGCTGGCAAAGTGACTTTCGACTGATCACCTGTCACTCTGTGTGATCAACCTGCCGCAACCGCGCACGCTTCAGCCACATCGATTGTCCCTTCATAGATCGCTCGACCAGTGATCGCTCCGATCAATTGAGGGACGCGACGTGAGATCTCTTTCAGACGTCGAATATCGTCCATCGTCGTGACTCCGCCGGAAGCAATGACAGGCAGCCCCATTCCGGCCAGCGATTCCAGATCGTCCAGTGTGGCCTGGTCGATTCCCTGCATCATTCCATCGTTGGCGATGTTTGTGTAAATCACTGCAGACACCGGAACAGCGGTGACTTTCTCCGCCAGTTCCATGACCGACACCTCGGAGACTTCCAGCCAGCCGTCGGTTGCGACCATCGAATCTTTCGCGTCCAGGCCGAGGGCCAGCTTGTCTGGAAACAGTTGGCAGACTTCCATGAACCATTCCGGGTCCCGCAGTGCCCGCGTGCCAATGATGACACGCGCAAGACCCAGGTCTTCCAACGCCAGACGAATACTCTCCTCGCTGCGAATACCTCCACCCATCTGGCATGGAAGTCCTGTGGATTTCGTGATTTGTCGGACGACGTCGTGGTTGACCGGATGCCCTGCTTTGGCTCCATCCAGGTCTACCAGATGTAACCACTCCGCTCCTTCCGATTTCCACCGGAGTGCCATTGCAACGGGGTCATCGCCGAACACGGTTTCGTTGTTGTAATCACCCTGACGGAGGCGAACGCATTTGCCTCCCCGAATATCAATAGCAGGATAGATCTGCATTGTCGGTTTTCTTTGTGCTACGCAGTGGCGGAAGCAGTGACCACTTCGGGCTGAACGAAATTGGTGAGGAGCCGCATACCAGCCGACTGACTTTTTTCCGGGTGAAATTGAGCTGCACTCACGTTGCCACGACCCACCATTGACACGAAATCGATGCCATAGTCGGTGGTCGCCATTACCCAGGATGAATCTGAAGGGACTACGTGATAACTGTGCACAAAATAGAACCAGGGCTCCGCAGGACAGCCAGCCAGGAGCGGCGTGCCACCAACGGCCTTCAGGCGGTTCCATCCCATATGGGGAATCTTGTATTCCGACGGCAGCTCGAACCGACGTACCTCGCCGGAAATGATTCCAAGTCCGTCATGTTCGCCGTCTTCAAACGAGACGTCGAACATGAGCTGCAGACCAAGACAGATGCCAAGGAACGGGCGATCAGCGGCAACGTGATCCTGGATCGCATGCACCAGACCTTTTTTCCGCAGCGCAGCAATAGCGTCCCGGAAAGCACCAACGCCAGGCAGGATTAGTTTGTCGGCCCGGCTGATCCGGCTGGCACGGCTTTCAATATGAGCGGCAACACCGATCCGCTCAATGGCTTTCTGGACACTGCGAAGGTTGCCCATGCCATAGTCGATGATCGTAACCGGTAATGTCATGGTCAAATCTGTCTGGACACTGTGATTTAAAAGTTGAACTCAAAGTGGTTGTCGCGATCTGCTGTGACTTCACGTGGTGAGAAGTCGTCCGGGAGCGACTGAGGCAATCCAAATTCGTCTTCAATGGTGACATTGTGCGAGGCAACGACAGCGCCGGTCGTCCGTGCGTCGTAACGCAACCGGAACTCACCATTGCTGTCGATCCTTGCAAACGACGGGCCTCCGGTAAGTTTCGGCCCGTTGCTCGGCTGGATCGGTGTGAAGCGTATGGTGTAGCCTGTCATTGTTGGTTCGCCTGCTAAAGTCACTCTTCCTGTCACCTGTACAAGGTCCGTGCTGCTGCCGCTGAGTGCATAACTCAGCACGAAGTACGCAACTACGCCGAACATCAGCAGGGAAGCGCTCAACTGAGTGACAAATCGAAACAGACTTGCGCGTGCTGCAGCGGCTCGGCGTTCGTCGCGGCTGAGTATCGGCGCCTCTGATGCTGCCCCACGTTTTTTTTCGTAACTGCGTGTGATCGCGTCTGCGGCCGACCCGGACGAATGTACCTCAGCCAGCAGTGGATTGAATTTCTCCTGTTGCCGTTTGGCACGCCGAGCTTCTTCTCTCGAACGCTTTTCCTGATGTTCCTTCATCAATTCCGCCACTGATGGCTTCGCTTCGTTCCGGCCAATCGAAGGTCCGGCAACTCCGGATCCTGAGTCACTGTTGAGCACACGCATGGGGTCGAATTCGTTGCCCGTGGCGGCTGGTTGTTCAGGAATCACTGCGACAGGAGTGACCTCAATCGGCATATCAACAAGATCGTCCTCGGTCATTTCCGGTTCGACTTTTGTTGGCGCATTCGGGATCCGAAAGCCAGACTTGCACTTCGGGCACTTGCCCTGCTGGCCGGCTCGTTCATCCTTGATTTTCAGCACGGAACTGCAGTCCGGACATTCGTAGCGAATTGTCATCAGCTTGCTCCGAGATGCGGCACAGATTGAGGGACAGGGTCAATTGCCGACACACTGAAGAACAACATGTCACAACGTGCAGGCAGGCAGCGGGTGACCACAATTTTCCAGGGGTTGGTATCGTGCAGGACGAATTCAGGTATTGCCAACAAAAAACGCCAGAGTCGACGCAATGACGACTCTGGCGAAACTTTAGAAAGTGCAGTCTGCTGCGTGAACTGAGAGCGGAGAAACTCGTTCTGCTGCCGGTGTGTCCCGGAATTGGTGATCCTAGAATTCGCCAGCCGGAAGACCGCTGGATGCACTCCCCAGTCGCTGCCAAACCTGCAGACTGATCGATTCACTCACCATGCGGGCCGACCCGTCAGCAAGTGCGATCTGCACACCGTTCTCATGAGGTCCTCCGGCAGCTTCAAATGTCTCCAGCTTGTTGGGAGCTCTGAAGGCTGAAAACATTGTGGCAGGACCTCCCCACGCCCAGCCGTCCGAAGCATATTGCTCGTTTGTACGTACAAACTGTTGTCCCAGCTGGTCGCCGATCTGGTTTCCGATTTCTTCGAACCGCTCGGCTTCCGCCAGAATCATGGTTTGCGTGGTGCCGTCTTTGATCGATTCAATACTGGTGGAACTGTTAACTCCAAAGACCCCCGCCAAATCGGAGCGCTGATAAATCGGGACTGATTCTGTGTTTGGTCCGATGTTTGGTCCGACCGCAGCATTGAGATCTGCCAACTGGGCCGGGGAGAGGTTGTAGGTACCTCGTCGGCCGTTGAACGGTTGATTCGGTTGATTCGGATTCTGGACCGGGTTGCTCTGATCCTGCCAGAACAGCAGTCCGGACCCTGCACACCCTGCGTAATCAATTCCACCCTTGGACACAAATTGATCATTGAACAACGGGACCTGCCAGTCGATGCGGATCGCGTTGTCTCCTGTTTTCATTCCGTTACGTCGAGAGGGGCAGTAGAGTTGTTTCACGTCCCACTGGGTTGGTGCATTACCAGCCTGTTCCCATCGGAGCAGGTCGTATTGAATTTCTGAATTACCCCAGACGTTCAATTCAAATCGCCACAAATCATAAACGTTACCCAGATCAAGATATGGAAGGATGTGCAGGACCCAGCTGGTGCCGTGAAACCCCTGAAACTGATTGTTAACGGTGGCTTCCTCTGGATCCGCGATATTCACGGTGACCCCGGCACCTCCGCCGCCTCCACCGATTACGACCTGTTCCGGAAGGGCACTCGCGATTTGACCTGGTGGGAAGACCATGAATGAGTCGTGGTATTCGTGCAATGCCAGAGCGATTTGTTTGAGGTTGTTGAGACACTGCGTGCGTCGAGCTGCCTGACGTGCGTTCTGAACTGCCGGGAGCAGCAGTGCAATCAGGATCAAAATAATGAACAGGACGACGAGCAGTTCAATCAGCGTGAATCCACGCGATCGTTTACGTGATATTCGCATTACGGTCTTCCTCCGGTCATGAACATGTTGAACAGGGCGCCCGTGAAGAGGCAGGGATTCCGACTGTGAACAGAACGACGATCCTGTTCGTCGCACATACCGCAGCTGATGATGAGACAGATCAATTATTGTCGATTTTTGCTGCGTAAGGCACTATGAATTCAACAAAAACCGTACGACACGCGAAATTGTACGATGAGTCGCCTGTCGGGGGACTGGGAGTGTTAGTCAAGGTCACCCATGTTTTGCTGTTTGTTCCAGGTCCGGACAGCGGCGCGCATGTTGAAGTTCAAATGTCGGAATCGTCAGTGTCTGAGCGATGAGATCACCGTGTTTTGGCAAACGGCTGTCGCAGCCGAAGAAAAAGATGAAGTCTTCGGCAGACTTTGTCGTTCTTTTGTTTTGATTCCATGCTGTACGATCGTTACCCGAAGAGACACTGGTCCCGAATACTGAGGCCATTCACCAAATCGCGCGAATCCCGGTCCCCTGCGAATCTGCAATAAACCGACAGTTCAAAGGTCCCTTTTCATCACATCTGATGCGACTGACACCTGTCTGATTCGACCTGACATCCTCGTTGGGCGGGTTGTCACGACCTGTTGCGATTTCTCCACCAACGAAAGAACGCGCCCGTGAGTACTCGCTGGATCTCCGATCGGTTGCACCAGATTGACGCGTCAGGGATTCGAAAGGTCTTTGATCTTGCTGCTTCAATGACCGAGCCAATCAACCTGAGTATCGGACAGCCGCATTACGATACACCGCAGGAAATCAAGGACGCGTTGTGTCGGGCCGTTCAAGACGGGAAAAACGCCTACAGTCAGACTCAGGGCATCGCGCCGTTGCTCGAGCAGCTGCAGCAGTACGTGGACTCGACTTACGACCACAGCAGTCGGAAGGCGTTTGTGACGTCCGGAACCAGTGGAGCACTCATGCTGGCATTGTCTGTTCTGGTAAATCCCGGGGACGAAGTCATTGTTTTTGATCCGTGGTTTGTGATGTACAAGCACCTCACAACACTCGCTGGTGGCAAGGTGGTCCAGGTGTCAACCTATCCGGATTTTCGAATTCAGGTGGACGCCGTCAAAGCGGCAGTTACAGATCGCACGCGAGTGATCCTGTTCAACAGTCCGGCGAATCCAACCGGAGCGGTGGCGTCTGCTGACGAAGTACGCGATCTGGCGGAACTGGCGGCCGAGCACGACATTGCATTGATCAGCGACGAAATCTACAGGCTGTTCTGTTATGACGACGACTTTCACAGCCCTGCAGAATGGAATCCGGAGACAATTGTCATAGACGGGTTCAGTAAGTCTCATTCAATGACCGGACATCGGCTCGGCTACGTCCATGGTCCGGACTATGTTATCCAGCAAATGATGAAGCTGCAGCAGTTCACCTTTGTGTGTGCCCCGCATCCCGTTCAATGGGCGGGCGTAACGGCGTGGGATCTGGACATGTCTGGTCGCGCAGATGAGTATCGCCACAAACGTGATCTCATTGTCTCAGAGCTTAATCGTGATTTTGAAGTTCACGGTGGTGACGGAGCATTCTACCTGTTCCTGAAGACACCATGGGGAAGCGGTACACAGTTTGTTGAAGCAGCGATTCGCAACAATCTGCTGATTATTCCGGGGAATGTGTTCAGCGAACGGGACACACACTTTCGGCTTTCCTACGCGGCGGACGATGACGTTCTGAAACGAGGCGCTGAGGTCCTGCGTCACCTGGCGGCAAGTGGATGATTACGCTGCGCGACGACTTCGTCGCTGCTCCACGCAGCGATAGACAACCGCGTTGCCCTGCTTTCCGGTGGGCTCCAGAAAATCCATCCTGCGGAAACACCATGCGGCTTTTTGGGCCAGCCAGCGAGGCATCTCACCGGCTTCAGCGAGGTCGGCGGTCGTGAAGTCGCAGGACAGTGATAGTCCCAGCTGCTCCCAGAGGTCACCCGGTGTGCACACAGACACGGTCTGTTCCACAGCGACCAATCGCCGATCCTGAACACTGTGTTTTCGACGCCGGGTTTTGTGTTTCGCGGGGACTCGGATTTCTTCCTGTTCTGTCAGCAAAATGTCGAGTTGCAGGTTCGGATGTGGAAACGCATTGGTGAAATGAACGAGGTCCAGGAAGATGTACGGCAGTGTCTGATGGGAGGGGCTGTAACGGGAGCTGATCACTTTGCCATTGCGGCGGCGTTTCTTCAGCAGTTTCTTTTTCCACGCGAGGGGTTTTACGACGGTGACCTGATGACACTCCGTGAGCTTCCGGACCTTGTCTCGAATGGCCGACAACGAAGCACATTGAATTTCAATGAGCCGGCCGTCGTGGGCAATCGCGTCAATTCGGAAGTCATTCAGGTCCACCTCGTGGCGGGCCGGATCGCCGACGTAATGCTCTTTGAGTTGTTGGTGGAGCGAAGTGGCCATTGAAGCATCCATGCTTCGAGCAGTAATGGGGAACAAACGTCACGTCTTATCAGATCGACTTGTTGAGGCCAAGCCGGGACCAAGTATCAGGAACCTTCGTTGATCGTCGACTGAGGACCGGAACGCCTGCCTGATGTGCAGCGCACACAGCATCAGGATTCCGGCGATGGCCACGAGTAAACCAATGACACTGGCGCCGCTGGGAAGCAGAAACCAGCCTGCGATTCCAACCATCAAACAAATCAGAGCACACCGCGATACTAACCTGCCCACATGCCCGTCACTGAGCGATCGCAGAACCAGCAGCAGGCACACAAGACATCCGACGGCCCACAGGATTCCCTGCAGCCAGCGCCTTGACTCGACTGATCGGACGTTCAATGTCAACCTGGCATTGCCACCAATACGAACAAAATCCAGACGTTCACCGTCCATGGGGATGTCAAATCGCAGCGACAGCAGGCCAGTTGAGACAGGACGCGCCGATTCCTGGCTGGACTCGTCCGGCAGATCAGCGCTTTCCTGCACGTACCGACCAAC
>JBDOMX010001224.1:0-2606 GCA_039831615.1 Planctomycetaceae bacterium | reverse complement strand
AGCCTTCGCAAGACACGAGGGCACGATTGGTCTGGGTGCGCAGTCGAAACCGACCATCGTTTATGCCCCGGAGCAAGGCAAGGAATTTAACCAGCGAAAATTATCGCCGATCAGCCTGGAAACACTGGACCTGCTTGCATCGAAGGGCTGGGCAATCGATCGAGTCCTTCGCGTCGTAGTTCGCAACCTGAACGACATTGACAATGCGACCAGTGCGGGTGGGCCAACACCGCAGATGAAGCCTGAGTACGAGGAGTTTCTTTACCTTTCGAAACTGTTTCGGCAGCTGCAACGCAATCAGCACTCTGTTGAAGTGACGCAGGAAGAAAGAGTCACGGATGACTCTCACAGGGTCAGTGAAGCCATTCCGCTCACACACCTGAGCCTGGAAGGTGGGGACCTGCTGCTGGCCGCCCAGCAGGGATATGAATTCAGAGTTTCCGGCGACAAGCAGCACGCGGAACTTTGGAAGAAGGCTGTGACGACGACTGTGCCTGTGCTTCGCTTTGCGTCAAATGTCAAAGACTCACAGGAGGTGGCCGAAATCTGCCGAATCCTCGAGATGGATCCAGGCCGCGACAGTTACCGCATCAAGTTCGACAGTGACGGGCAGTTGAAAACTCCGAACAGCCGCAGAACTCTACAGAACCTCGAACCCGGGAGTCCAATTCCATTGCGGGACGATCTCATTATGAGCACTCGTTCTCTCAAAGAAATGATGTTCTATCTGTCTCACGCCGTGAACGTTCCTCCGGAACACTACGAATGTGGTTACGTGCGTTCCACGTTCGATGCCCTGGGGAATCCGTTCAATTGGAACGAAATGACTGCCGGACTTTTTCATGTCCACTACAGCGACCACAAACCATCCGACGCTGCGGTGGCTGTCGAACATCGTGGAAACTGGTTCTATGTTCGTGACTGCGATCTGGATTCAAAATCCACGTTCAACCTGCTGCTGGAGTTGATCAATCTCGAGATTCGAGCCGGTGGAGGTGCACAGATCCCGCTGCTGACGATTTGAAGAAGCGGTCCCTCGAGTCTCGAAGTGAACCCAGTCGGTCTGTATGCCGATCGGGGCGATCCCAGCTCCCGTCAACCTGAGAATGCCTCGGTCGACTGCACTCCTGCAGCGCCAGGGCGGGCAATTTCGGAGAGATCGCCTAACATGTCGCGAGGACACCTTTCTGTGAGTCTGTCCAGCGATTCATTCCGGCAACGGTCAGCGATATGTCGATCTCGTCTCTCCCACTCAGTTATTGCACCAACGTCCACCCAGGTCAGACCGTGGACGAAGTGTTGGACGGCATCAACACCTACACCGCTGTTGCCCTACGATCGTTCAATCGTCCGCTGGCCGCCGGTTTATGGCTGGCCCGCAGCGTGGCCACCGAGTTGCTGGACTCGCCACCAAAACTCGAACAGCTCGGACGACTGCTGTGGCAGCATGACTTGAGTTGCTACACGCTCAACACGTTTCCGTACGGAAACTTTCATTCTGATCGAGTGAAAGAGAACGTGTACCTGCCGGACTGGTCCACTCCGGAGCGGCTCAGGTACACGCTTGACTGCGCAGAAATTCTGGGGCGGCTATTGCCAAAGTCTGCGGAAGGCAGCCTGTCGACGGTGCCGCTGGGCGGCCGAATGAACCCGACGACGGCTGAGTTTGCAAATGCCTGTGTTGCCAACGTCATCGAGACGGCCCGACAGCTTGCCGCGCTGCACGAGTCGACCGGCCGCATGATTCGACTGGCCATCGAACCGGAACCGATGTGCCATTTGTCTTCAATCCCGCGGGACGTCATTCCGTGGTTCGATCGGCTGTTCAGCAAGGCGGCAGATTCCGGATGTGCGGACGTGGTGCACGAACACGTTGGATTGTGTCTCGACGTCTGCCACCAGGCGGTGGAATTTGAGGACCTCAGCGAGAGTATCGATATGCTGGAAGCGCAATCGATCCGCATCAACAAGCTGCATATTACCAATGCCGTGGAGCTGAACGATCCGAGCAGCAACAGCGAAGGTCGCCAGGCCCTGCTTTCCTATGTGGAACCTCGGTATTTGCATCAGACCTATGCGAGACTTGCCGATGGCAGAATCTGCTTCCGTCCTGATTTGATCGAAGAAGATATCAAGCGAGCACCGGCTGACGAATTCCTGCAGGCCGACTGCTGGCGAGTGCATTTCCACGTGCCCATCTTTGCACAGACACTGGGGCCGCTGTCGACGACTCGACATGACCTGGAACGGGCAATTTCCAGGGTCGCGAGGCTGCCCTATTCGCCTCATCTGGAGGTGGAAACGTACACATGGCCCGTAATGCCCGGTGCGAATGATATCGAGTCACCGAACCTGGCAGATCAAATCGCGGGCGAACTGCAGGCCGCGACCGAAATGATTGCCGCATCCACGAGGGGTTGAGGCCCGTTGCTCGATCTGAGACCATTCTGATCCCATAGACGTCTTCTCCGACCGCAGAAACTCGCAGGAATCCATGCGCACAGCGACCGCCCCGAAAACATATACCGGTAAGGACATTGAGGTCCTTGAAGGTCTGGAACCCGTTCGCAAACGACCCTCCATGTACATTGGCGGAGTTGACTCGC
>JBDOMX010000344.1:0-11511 GCA_039831615.1 Planctomycetaceae bacterium | reverse complement strand
CCGTCTCCGGTCGTTTCCATGCAACGCGCACAAGGTGCCACAGGAACCATGCGAACAGAGGGACAACCACCCAGCGACGGAAGTCCTCAGGAGCGTACGGTTCTCGCAACAGCACGCTGGCAACAGTCTGTCCGGTCCAGACAACAGCCAGTCCCACGACCAACGCGGACAGCAGGCACCTGCGTGGCGTCGAGAATGCCATCAGCAGTCGACGAAGTCTTGCTCGAAGATTGGCTTTCAGCAGGGTGAGCAGTGTCGATCCCATGGATTCAGAAAGCTCCCTGAAGCACGGCGACCGGTTCATCGGTGGCGGTGGCTCTTGCAGTCGCTGCAAAGAATACCTGTTCGAGACTGACGTCATCATCGATGGCGCCAAACTGCTGCCGGAATTCACTGACGGTCCCAAAGAACCCCTGCCGGCCGTGATCCAGCATCAGAATCTGACTGCAAACATCTTCGACCATAGCCAGCAGGTGTGAACTGATGAGAATCCCGGCTCCTGCAGCCGCTCGATCAACAATCGTTCGTTTCAGCGTTCGGATGCCCATTGGATCAAGCCCTGTCAGTGGTTCGTCAAAGAGCAGGGCCACGGGGTCGTAGAGATACGCGCAGCAGATCGCCAGCTTTTGCCGCATCCCCCTGGAGAGATCTTTCGCGACCGTCATGCGCTTTTGGTCGAGCTCGAATTGTTCCAGTAATATTGACGCCTTGTGGTCAGCATCGGCCACTTTGTACGCTGCTGCGGTAAACGCCAGATGGTCGGCAACAGTCAGGTGTGGAAACAGTTTCGGATCGTCGGCGATCCAGGCGAGCCGTTTCTTCACGGCAACCGGGTCGTCTTCCACATTGAAACCGGCAACACTCAGCGTCCCGCTTGTCAGAGGAATCATGGCCGACAGGGCCCTCATCGTGGTGGTCTTGCCAGCTCCGTTTGGTCCAATAACCCCGATAATCTGTCCAGGCAGAACTTCGAACGAGACTCCCTGAACTGCTGGGACACCTTCGTAGGACTTGTGAAAATCGACGACGGAGAGTACCGCTGATGATGTCATAAGGACTGATCCTGTGAATGGAATTCGCTTCGAAAACCTAGTTCACAGGAAGGCCAAAGTCCGACAGGAATTGCTGCAATTCCGGGCCGGCACCACGGCCTTCGATGTCGCCCGGAGACCAAAGACCAGGTAAGTGACTGGCAGCCGGTGGTCGCATCGCTGGAAACGGACCTGAGTCCGGCGCGCTGCAAATCCTGTCACCGGAAAAGCCCCAGGCCAGCATGATCGCTTACTCGTCGGCGACGTTCACGTACACCTTCAATGCGTCGCGGTCCTCGACGAGCAATCGCATCATCTCACCATAGTTTTCGAGGCCGTCGACAGAATTCGTGAGAATCCTTTCTGTCACCCCGGGCCAGGTCACTTCGCCGAGCGCCATGTCGGCGATCCCGCTTTCGAAGTGGCGGAAGTTGGCATTGACCGATCCCAGCAGCATCTTGTTGCCAAGGACCCAATTCAGGTTCACGCTGTCACTGGGGACGTTGATGTCCCGCTGACCGCCGGTGATACTGGTCCACACAATGCAGCCATTGTGCCCCAGCACCTGCATGCACTCAAAGGCCACACCGCTGTTTCCGGTCGCTTCGATGATCAGGTCCGGCTTGCCGTACTGTTCAGCCATTTCATGCAACGTCATTTCTGACGTACTGACGTACGAGGCTCCAAAGCCGCTGGCAATTTCTGCTTTCAGGTTTCCATCGCGTTTGCCGCGGGCAAGTGTCCAGACTTCGATTCCCTTCAGTCGCAGAGCCAGCGTGGCAAGCAGACCGATTTGCCCCGCTCCGGTCACCCAGGCCCGTTTCGGTTCCCAAACCTGCAGTCTTTGCTGTGCGAGAAAGGCCTGTTCGACGGCCTTCGCGGCACAGCTCATCGGTTCGGCGAGCACGTGGAGGTGCTTTAACCCCTGAGGCATGCGAACGATAAACTCCTCGTCGTCGACAAAGTATTCAGTCAGGAATCCATGTCGGAGATTGATACCGCGCTCGTAGTATTCTTCCTCACTGGTGATGTCGGACCGACCGATTTGATCGAAGATCGAACCGCCTGGACGACGGACCGTGCAGGTCACGTAGTCACCCGGTCGGACCTTTTTCACTGCGGAGCCGACCTCCTCGACGATCCCGAAGCACTCGTGACCAATCACCAGGAAGTCATAACCGTCGGGCGCCTGGCCGTAAAGTGCGTCGTTGATCTCCCGGTCGGTGGCGTCAACACCCACTTTGAGGACTCGAACCAGCACCCCACGATGATTCGGAATCTCGTCCAGCGACGGCTTATCGAGCTCAGCGAGATGCACGCTGTTCGGAGTGCCCGGACGAACGGCAATGGCTTTCATCAGTTGTTGCTCCAGAGATTCTTCCGCACGCCTGATGCGGTCCGCGGGGTGAGGTGAAGGGGCCGAATTCTAAGCGTCAAACCAACAATGTCGAATCCACTGCTGGCATTGCTCAGGATTGAAATTCGTAAATCCTCAGATTGCCGGCGAACCGTCGTCCGTCGAATCATCAACGCTGGCCCGCAGCATTCCTGTGACAGCTTTCCAGCCCTTTGCCACCAAACGTCCGGAAACCAGTTCTTCAGTCCACGTGGGCTTGTCATCCGCAAAGTTGTTCCAGACGGCGGCTATGTAGGGCCCGGACGTATCCCGCAACGACTCGTACAATCCCTTGTCGCTGATCGTCTGCAGGGATTGCGTGTAGTGTCCGATCACATGCCGATTCAGCAATCCGCCCGCCACACGGACTCCGGTCAGCGTCCCTTTCGCCACAGTTTCCAGTCGGCCGAGTGTATTCATCGCGACAGCACCCGATACACCTAACAGGCTCACACCATTTTTGGCGGAAATTTCCTGCATCTCCTGCCAATAACGTCGCAGTTCAGATTCCGGAAGGATCCCTGAGTAATTCACATCGCGGAGAGATTCCCGCGTCTTGTCCAGTGTCGCTTTCAACTGGTCGACGGAGAGAGGCGGAGTGTCAAACAGACTGGCCGCGTTTCCGGAACTGTCCTGAATCGCGGTCAAAACGTCATCGACGTGGTGAATCGTGGAGGTATCATCGATCAGGCCCTGTTCCTTCAGTTCACTGGCGAGTTCCTGAACGTAGCTGCTGGATCCGTAGGCAACATCACTGACAATCGCCAGCAGCCACACCGGAGACACATGCAGGGTTGCCATACCAGCCAAATCGACGAAGTTACCCACGGCTTTACGAGCCATGAAGTCATCACTGAATGCTGGGACGACTTCACCCGTTTTGGCAACGGACTCAACACCCCCAACATTCTTTGTCAGGAACCCCAGCGAATTTTTGACAACCAGCTCATAGGTCCTGGCCGATTGAAATGACTGGGGAACCAGGAGGCCAGCGGTTTCGATGGCAGCTCCAGCTGCCAGTCCAATCGAACTGCGGACAACTCGTTCCGGAAGACTGAGGCTGTAGAGCAGAAACTGCTGCAGCCCGGCGCGGTCCGCCAGCGACAGGGTTTCGCCCTGGTCGAGCCACACGCCGGAACACTGCGGACAAACATCAATTTCGGCAGTGCCCAGGATCCGCGGTGTCATGACGCTGCCACAATGAGTGCACGTGAGCGGAAGTGCGTCCGGCGGCGATTCGGGATTCGACAGCCACTTTGGATCAATCGTCGTTTTCGACACAAATCGACCGGCACAACCGGGACATGTGAATCCGTGGCTGTCGGGTGTAAGAACCCCTTCACACCGCGGACAGATTTTGGAATTCTTCATATCCGTCTCTTTCGAATAAGAACCCTGTTCGCCAGTCATACTGATACTGCGTGGTCTGGCTGACACAACGTCTGCCCGGTCCTCAAAAGATCAGAAAACTCCAGCAGAATCATGATCATACGAGGGGACCGCAGCGGCGTCGCCTGGGTTCAGCCGTGCCATTGGATCTCGGGCAACATGTCTCGAAATGAAAAAAACGACTGCAGGAGACTGACCGGGGGCACGGGCTGCAATGACGTCAGCGAGATCACGTGGGATTGAACCAACATTGTCGATGCCGTCTGGTCTCGTGCCGTGAGTCGACACCATGTCGCCATGCGGTCGTAGTCGGGTTCAAGTTTCCCGTCTGACTGGTTTTCAATCCAGTCGATAAATGCTTCAACATCGACGGGATCGCGAGGCTCAAACTCGACAGTGTCAAACGTCGTTCCGAACGTGGCGGAAAAACTGTCTGAAAGCAGCGGCTCAGGAGCATTGAATCCGAAGACACGGCGTTTCCAGAACAAGGTAGAAGGATCCTCGCTGCGCAGGTCCACCGAAACCTGATAACTGAAAGCAGGCGTCGCGATGGTTCCGCAGCCATCATGCGGTTCAGACACCTCCAGCTGTGCTCGCTTTAATCCCAATTCACGGCGAAAATCGGCGTATCGCTGGTCAAGATCGAGGCCAATGTCGGTGGCAGCAATCCGCCGAACGAATGCCCGGGAACGCTGAGAATCTTCTTCCGGTACACGGTGGGATTTTTGAAAGCCGGCAAGATCGCGAACTCGGCATTCCTGTAAACCAACCAGGGAAAAATTGAGCATGGTGACGACAATAAATGGTTCATCCGGAATGACTGGGCGACTTCCTTGCCTGACAACAAGCCAATCGACCTTTTCTCCCCAACTAAATCGGCCCATTTCTCGTGGATCGCGGTCCACGCGTCAATCCGCACGGCGTTCGTCGAATCCGGCCGGGACTCAGACAAATACGGCCGTCAACAGGTGGGAGCCTGCGCACGATTTACTTCCCTGGTTCGAGAACCGGCCGGTGATGCTGGAATCCGAGGTTTAAACTGCGTTAACCTTTGCCCGAGAGTGGTTTTGGCCACCTCGCTGTTTTCCGTGTCGATCACCATTCTGCTCCGGACGCGAACCATGGACGCCGTCTTTGAACTCATCCAGAACCTGGTCGCTCTGTTCTGGTCCCTGCTGGATGTTGTGGTTGCTCTTGTGCATGTGGTTGTACCGTGGCTGCCGCTGCTGGCCTGGATTGCATTCTGGACCCTGGCCGTGAATTGGGTGAAGGCGTTCGAAATTATGTGGCGAGGTGGATTCGTTGGGGTATTGCTGCTGATGTTTGCAGCGGTCCTGGTTTGGGGAGCCGTAGCTCCTCCCGTGGCCGGGTACCATGAGATTTTCACTCTCAAGGTCGACAATTATCCCGGCAAGTTCTTCTACGTGACAACATTGACATGCATCGCCTTCATCTGCGGGTCTGCACAAATGAACGGATTTGCGCGAGGCCTGATTTGTTTTGATGCCGAAGAAAACAATTCCTCGGCACACTGAATCCCAAGGCGGATCGTGCCGGACAGCAGCAAGGCTGAACGGAAACTCCGATTCCACACCGGCAGGACACACGGTCACCATTTGCGTGTCGGTTGCCGGAGCAAAGTATTCTTTGGAATGAATCATCCAGGCTATCGTGTTGCGGACTTCGCCGTTTCGTCGTCGATGAGTTTCACGGCATCTTTGGCGAGTGGCGACTCCGGAAAATCTTCGACGAGTGATTTCCAGGATTGAATGGCTTCACTCGATTCCCCCATGGCCTGCTGGCACAAACCGGCCTGATACAGCGCCTGAGCCTGCAGCTCGGGAAATGGGTACAAAGTGGCCACCTTAAAGTATTCGCGAGTTGCCGTGGAGTAGTCCTTTTCCATCAGTCGTGTATCGGCAATCAGGAATTGGCTGCGGGCCGCCGTATGAGTGCCGCGTCCTGCTTCATCGTAGATCGCAGCTTCGAAGAAGCTCCTCGCTTTATCAAACTCGGGCTCTGGCTGATTCTTCCACCGCCGCCCCTGCAGATACTTGATTTGAAAATTGCGCTGTGACTCAGGGAATTGTTGAAAGAACTCTTCCGCCACTTCATCAACACGCTTGTAGTCCTTCGTCGCGAGCGCGAGTTCACCCAAAACGATCCAAATGCGTTCTGTCCACGGCACTGCTTCCAACTGGCGTTCCAGAACTCCTCGACGCAACAATTCAAGTAACCGGCGTGCCTCATCGGGCTGTTGTCGTCCGAGCAGCGCATCGGCGTGGAGCAACTGGACTCGTGGTGCCAGCGGATTCCCGCTGTGAGCGGCCGCGAACCGGTCGGCGTACTCTGAAACCTGCTCCCATGCCTGCCTCTCGGCGTTGATGTCGATCAGATGGTAGAGCGCCTTGGCTTTTTCCGATTCACCGTATTGCGAATGTTCGATAATCGCCTGAAACTCGCGAATCGCTGCTGCGACTCGCTCGGCGTTCAGGTCACTTTCTGCCAGAGACAATCGAGCGGTCCCGGCGAACGTACTTTCGGGAACCTCGTCGAGAAGCCTTCGATAGACAGCATCGGCTTCGCTGTACTGACCTGCCTTGAGGTTCAACCATGCCCATTCGTCCAGAATCGTGTCGAGTTCTTTCGAATCCTTAAAACGCTCCGCCAGAGCAGCCCATTCCCGGTTGGATTCGTTTCGTCGGTCACCGGAATCCAGCAAACGGGCAGCCGTGCGCCCGGCATCCAGTGAGTAAAACCATAGTCGCTCCTGCAATGGCGGTGTGTCTTCCCGGACGGCTTTTTCAGCAAACTCCTTCGACATCAATGCATATGCCTCGATGGCGGCGTCTGTTTGCCCATCTTCCTGCAGGCACCGCGCCGCCATATGTCGTGCTTCCAGTCCGCCGGGGGAATCAGGCCATCCGCGTGCGGTTTCCTCGAACGCTTCGCCAGCGTCACTGAATTGTTGCTGTTGAAACAGGCACCACCCTGTTCCGGACGACCCGGCTTGCCGAGTGCCCTCCGGGGCCATGCTGCTGTTTGCTCTTCTGAATAATTCCAGGGCCGCTCCGTACTCCTTTCGATCCCAGGCGAGTTCCGCCGCCTGCAGAATGGCCGACCACGTTTGGGTGCTTTGTGCAGCGGTTTCGATCAGCTTGTCGGCGTCACGCACAGCACCATCATAATTGCCACGACTGGCACGAGCGACCGTCCGCGCGGCGCGCGCATCAGCTGCCTGCGCGCCGTCCTGTTCGGCCCCTAAATACTCCGTTGCCAGTTCTTCTGCGATCTCGAACTTCTTCAGCTCAATGGCACTCAACGCGCCCAGAGCCAGCGCTCCTCGCAGGTCTTGATTTGCATCAATGTCCAGCAGCGGCCGCAGTTGCTCAACGATCTTCAGCGCGGAATCAAACAGGTTCTGCTCGTGGTCGATGCGAGCGACATAGTAGAGGCTGAGTGCCTGCGAACGCGGACCAGCTTTGTCAGCGGTGATGACCTGGCTCAATGACTCGCGCGCGGCAATCGGTTTATTCAGCTCCAGCAGAATGCGCCCCGTCAGGAACATCGTGCGAGGATTCGCCTCCTGTTCAGGGAACTCTGACTTGAGTTGTTCGAGCAGCCGCTCAGCGGCACTCGGGTTTTTCAGCTCAAGCTGTAAGCTGGCCGCATTGAATACGGTGTCGGCCCGGCGACTGTCGTCGGGCCAGCGGTCAAGCAGATCCGAGTACATACGAAGCGCCAGCTCATGCTTGCCTGCTGTCTGCTCCAGACGAGCCATTTCAAAGAGTGCTTCAGCGGCCAGCTCGGTGTCTCCACCGGCATTGAACGCTGCTTCCAGCGTGGACCGCGCTTCATCGAGACGACTCAGCCTTGCCAGCGACATTCCGGTCAGCAGCGTTGCTTCTGATTTTTCCGACGAATCATCAGCCACCTGTTCAAATCTGCGAATGGCGTCCTGATATTCTGAAACACGGTACAGGGCAAGACCGGCATTCAACGCGGCCGATGGCGTCAGCCGGGAATCAGGAAACCGAGTGACGATCTGGTCGTACAAACTGGCCGCGAGCTTGTATCGCTTCTGCCGGAAACGAATCGTCCCGGCACGTGCCAGCGCACGAGTTGCCTGTCGAGGATCATCCAGCTGGGCGATCCTGCGATAAGCGTCCACCGCAGCATCGAGGTTTTGTTGTTTTTCCAGCGACAACGCCAGCGCATACTGCGCCTGCCCCCTGATGTAGTCACTGGACGACGCCACGAACAATTTGTTGAGTATGACATCAGCCTCTGCCCAGCGTCCGATCTGAATCAGTGATTCACCCAGCTGTAACTTGCCCCAGTCGATCAGCTTATGACGAGGATGCTCGCGTGTGTACTTCTCAAGCTGCAGTACTGCCTCTTCGTGGTCTCCCAAATAGAAACTGCATTCACCGATGCGGTACAGCGCCGCACCGGCATTGGGACTCTCCGGATTCAATCGCAGAAACTCTTTGAAGCGATCGCGAGATAGACCGTACTTCTGCAGAGAACTGTAGGCGCTGCCCAAATAGAAAACCGCCAACGGGACACGTTGGTGGTCCGGATAATCCTTCAGGAACTGCACAAACACTTCGGCCGCCGGTGCCCAGCGCTGCTTGCGCCACAGACCGACGCCGAGGTTAAATTCATCACTGGCTTTGTCGGCGAGTAATACGTCTGGCTGCAATACCAGCGCAAACGCAATGACGGCAACAATGCCCCGAGCCCGGGGAGTATGCTGAAAAAACATAGTTGATATCAGAATTGGGGAGAAGGGGCGGCACATCCCGTACAACGTTTGCCCACCGGCCTGACCGAATGCCCTGAGCAGCCCGACCGAAGCAACCTGTGATTCTACGGCCGAAAAAAGCGATTCGAAGCAAGAGACTGACGAAAGTTCGGCAGAGTTACGATTCGTCCCATTTTACTGCGGCAGGTGTTGACGAAGTTCCTGAACAATTTCCGGGTTTTCTGCAGCGAGATTCTGCAGTGGATCCGGTGTACGTCGGATGTCGTATAACTCGGGTTCAAGGAAATTGCGACTGCGGTCACGTCCGACAAGCATGCGATGAGTCCGACTCCGAAGGCTCACCACGTTGCGCCAGTAGCTCAACGAGACTTGCTTGATCGCTGAGGCCGTACCCTCCAACAGCAGCCTCAGACTGACGCCATCGAGTGCCCAGTGGGTCTCGGTAGAATGTGGCTCACACAAATCGACGAGTGTGGGATACAGGTCGATTGTTTCCACCAGTGCGTCGCATAGGGTTCCCGCCCGTGATACTCCTGGTGCTCGGATCATCAGCGTACTTCTGTTGGCACGCTCGCATGGAGAATGTTTGCCCCAAATCGCCGATTCTCCCAGATGCCACCCGTGGTCTCCCCGGATAAAGTGTCAGTATCGTGCCACGCATTGATCGCTGCACCGCTTCGGCGAACGTGTTGTTGAATCAGGTGCTGCTGGCTGAGTGTTGCAGTTTGCTCAGTTTGTTTCGAATCCGACCATCTCACGGTCGCTGATTCCAGGCATCGACCGGCATCGCAGCACCCGGAAGGCAATCATCAATCATGCTTTGCGAACACCTGAAATAGACGTCCAGTTCGGAAATCGGACGTTTTCTGCCGACGGCACAGGGAAGGGCACCTTGTGCTGCCCTGAACAACCTCGCATGAATGTGCCGTTTCACGATTTGTGGTTCCACTCTGATGGGTCCGTTGCGTCATCTTGTGCGACTGTCTGTGGTGGGACGTATGACCGTGACCTCAAAGCAGATTCTGCCCCGGGATGGTCACTGAACTGCAGAGATCTCAGCACTTGCAGGAATGCTGTGCGTGCATTTGCTAGGATCTACGCTCCTGCCGCATGGCGCAGGGACCGTTTGATGCCCCCACGTTTTCCTTACAGGAGTCACCTAATGCTGCGAACACTCGCCATCGCCACGACCCTGGTAGGTTGTCTGGCCATCTCTGTTTCAAAGGCAGCGGAACCGGCTCGTTATCTTCGATTTCAGAAAGGCGACACCACTGCATACGGCCTGCTGGATGGTGACAAAGTCCATCAACTGAAAGGTGATCTGTTCGGCGAATGGTCTCGCACGGAAATCATACACTCGCTCAGCGACGTCAAGGTTCTGATCCCGTCTCAGCCGACACAGGTGTTCGCGATGGCTGGCAACTATCGCAGTCATCTGGGCGAAGGCACCGTTCCGGAGAAATTTCGGATTCCACAACCATTCATTAAGACACTTTCCTGTCTCACGCCCCACGGCGAGGCGATTGTCATTCCGCCGGATGCAACCGTGGTGCATTACGAAGCCGAAATGGTAGCCGTGATCGGGCGACGATGCAGCAAAGTTTCACCTGACCAGGCGCTGGAGTACGTTTTTGGAGTCACTGCCGGTAATGATGTCAGCGAACGCGTCTGGCAAAATGACAAAGATGCCAAAGACGTCCAATGGTGGCGCGCCAAGGGAGCAGATACATTTGGCCCGGTTGGACCATTTATTCTCACGGGTGTCGACTACAGCCAGTTGACACTTCGTCTCGTGCTCAACGGTGAAACGCGACAGGAAGAAAAGACAGACCATTTGATTCACGATGTTGCAAAAACCGTGAGCTTCATCAGTCAGTACGTGACCCTGCAGCCGGGTGATCTGATCTTCACCGGGACACCTGGAAAAACCAGTACCATCAAGGCCGGTGATACTGTTGAAGTCCATCTGGAAGACGTCGTGCTGGCCAACCCTGTCAAGTAGTCGAGAATCATTCCCGATGCTCTGATACTGTGAACTTAACTGCACACGAATGCTGCACGTCTCGGGAATCGGACGCTTTGCGGTCACAGACATTCCCCAACGTCCGTGCACGGGACTGGCTTCCGCTCTACGTCAATCCGCAAACCTGATTGCTATCGTCGTATTCGATCGAAACCGAACGGCCGTCCTGATCGAGACTGCATCGGCCTGCTTCCAGAATCGCGGTCACCGGGACGGTTTCACCAACAGTAGCGAGGCGACCGCGAAAGCTGTCCGCCGTCGCCCGACCTGCCCGAATCGCGATCGCCGCTTCCACGAAGTCTTCAATACTGCGATATCCGTAGCCCGACTGTCCGGCGAATCGCCCGTCGGCGTCCGGCGTGTATTTCATGAACAGCGGATTGACAGAAGCAAATCCATCTGTGTCCGTCGCCAGAGTATATCCCCGATGGGCCTGATCCACGGTGACTTCCCCGCGGTGCCCCATGTAAAAGAATCGCTGCTGAGAATGCACATCCGCTCGCGGGGCGATCCAGGACGACGTATAGACTGCTGTCGCTTTGTTGGCCGAATCTCGATTGATCCAATCGACGACCAGTGTGATTGTGTCTTCGGTCGGAATCTCACAGGCAGTCGCCCAGCCGGTGGATGCGGACGCTCGGACGCTTACCGGTCGGGCAAAAGCTGACACGGCCCATGCATTGAAGTCGACATGGTGGGCGTTTAGATGGTGGGCGTTTAGATAGTAACTGATGTCGCTGGAATGCCCGGCCCAGGCTCGGAAGGTATCCAGCTGCACTTTAGGCTGACTCATATAGGACTGAAAGTAGCTCGTGCGTGTCATGAAACGGGGTTGGTGTTGGTTTGGCCGCCCGAGCAGCTTGGCCCAGCGTGTGAAGAATTTATTTTACGCCACGCGACCTCG
>JBDOMX010000698.1:0-2619 GCA_039831615.1 Planctomycetaceae bacterium | reverse complement strand
CCGCGCGTCCACATCACCTATGACGTGGAAACCGAAGGAGCGGTGGTGCAGAAGGATTTGCCGTTCGTCGTCGGTGTGATGGGTGATTTTTCCGGCGACCCCACCGAACCGCTCAAGCCGATGCGCGATCGGGCCTACATCAACATCGACCGCGACAACTTCAACGATGTCATGAAACGCATGACACCGGGGTTGAATCTCAGAGTCGAAAACACGATCGCCGGGGATGGCAGCGAAGTGGGATTGCAGTTGAAGTTCGATTCGATCGAAGACTTCGAACCGGCCAATGTCGCTCGCCAAATTGAGCCGCTTAAAAACCTGCTCGACACCCGAGACAAGCTCAAGGAGCTCTTGACCAAGGTCGATCTGTCCCCCGAGTATGAAAGTGTGTTACAGGAGATCCTGGAAAACGAAGACAAATTGAAGTCCGTGGCCGACGAACTCGGCCTCGCTGAAGACGGCAAAGGAGGTGACCAATGAGTACCAGTGGTGAACAGGTCCCGCAAGATAGTGCGGCACCTGAGAGTCAAATATCCGAATCGCTGCTCGACCAGGCGATCGCCAACACCAAAGGTGCAGAACCAGATCGCGCCAAGGAGTTAATTTCGGCACTGGCTTCCGAGGCCATGTCGGGAACGGTGACCTACGATAAAGACGTGACAAAAACAATCACGCGGGCGATTGCCGAGTTGGACAGCGTGCTGACCGCTCAACTCAAAGCGGTGATGCATAACGAGCGATTCCAGAAGCTGGAAGGCAGCTGGCGCGGTCTGCACCACCTCGTGATGAACAGCGAAACAGGCACACAACTCAAATTGCGGATGATGAACGCCAGCAAGAAGGACTTGTTCAAAGACTTGGACAAAGCCATCGAGTTCGATCAAAGCGAGACCTTCAAGAAGCTGTACGAAAACGAATTCGGTACACCGGGTGGAGAACCATTCGGCGCCTTGATCGGCGACTACGAGTTCGAGAACACGCCGGACGACATCGGCATGCTCACCAAGATCTCGTCGGTCGCTGCGGCCGCGTTCTGCCCGTTCATCTCGGCCTCATCGCCCAAGTTATTCGGCCTGGATTCCTACGAGGAACTGGCCCAACCACGCGATCTGGCCAAGATTTTCGACACCACGCCGTACGTTCAGTGGCGCGGTTTTCGCGACAGTGAGGATGCTCGATTTGTGACTCTGACCATGCCCCGTACATTGGCACGCTTGCCATATGGTACGGGCCAGTTTGAGAAACAAATTGATGAGTTCTCCTACAACGAAATCGAATACAACCCCGATGGTTCAGCCAAACCCGTACCACATCAGGACTACTGCTGGATGAACACATCCTACGTCCTGGCTGCGCGTATGACAGACTCCTTTGCCAAAACCGGTTTCTGCACGGCCATTCGTGGCGCGGAAAACGGAGGTATGGTCGAAGGTCTGCCGACGCATATCTTCAAGACTGACGACGGTGACGACGACCAGAAATGTCCTACCGAACTGGCGATCACCGACCGCCGCGAAAAAGAGCTCAGTGACCTTGGATTTCTGCCGTTGTGCCACTACAAGAACACGGATTATTCTGTATTCTTCGGTGGCCAGACGTGTCAGAAATCAAAAAAATACGACCGACCCGAGGCGACGGCCAACGCGGCGATTTCCGCACGCCTGCCGTACATTATGGCCGTCTCGAGGTTCAGTCACTTTGTCAAAGTGATCGGACGCGACAAGATTGGTTCGTTCATGGAAGCCAGTGACTGTGCCGCGTTTCTGGATCGCTGGATCAAGAACTACGTCAGTGCCGATCCCACTGCGAGTCCGGAGGTCCGCGCACGTTATCCGTTGATGGACGCACAAGTCGAAGTCAAAGAGGTTCCAGGAGCTCCAGGTTCCTACAACGCTGTGATCCACATGCGTCCCTGGCTCCAACTCGAAGAACTCACGACTTCGATGCGCATGGTCGCGAGTATTCCCAAGATCGGTGGGTAGTGCTCGATGAGTGCGGAGATCACTTCGTCTGCGGGTTCACGTGACTGCCAACGGTATGACAGTCTGCTGGACAGCGTCTTGGAACTCGAAGGTTCGCCGCCAGAGGCTCAACAGTCGCAAGCCGCACCGCCGGTCGTGGGAAACCACGCCGGCGAGCGGCTCGCGGCCTTTCTGTCCCATCCATCGGACGCCCGGTCACTCGCACTGTGGTTCGGGGACAGCTTGCCGCCGATCCCCGAACGGTTGCGTTCCAGACTGATCGACCACGTACGTCACCAACCGGCGGGCCAATCGGTTCCAACTCAGGAATTGACCCACCTGCCCTTGTTCCAACGCCTGGAATTGCGATTGCAGTTATCGCAACTTTCGGCGGATGGCATCGAACATGTGGCGCGCCGACTGTCGCAGGCGATCGCACGCATCGACGGCTTGATCAGCGATCAAGTCAACGCCACGATCCACCACCCGCGATTCCAGCAACTGGAAGCATCCTGGCGAGGGATTCGGTATCTGACCGAGCAGGTTGAGGACGTTCAACGTGTGCGGATCCGCGTGCTGAACCTGACCTGGAAAGAGCTGAGTCGGGATATCGAACGCGCCATCGACTTTGATCAAAGCGTGTTGTTCCGCAAAGTTT
>JBDOMX010000738.1:5875-11580 GCA_039831615.1 Planctomycetaceae bacterium | reverse complement strand
GCCATGGACACGCTGTATGCCGAAGGCCAGCGACGATATGTGGAAAGTCTGTCGGCATATGCTCGCCAGTTTCTGGGACAAATGCCACGTCCCAAAGTCGAAAGTATCCAGGGGCTTAGTCCGGCCATCGCGATTGAACAAAAAACTGTCGGAGCGACCCCTCGTTCCACCGTGGGCACGGTCACAGAAATCTATGACTACCTGCGAGTCCTGTTCGCTCGCCTGGGCACCGTCCATTGCCCGTCGTGTGGAAAAGTGGCGGAACAACAAACAACCGATGAAATCGTGGACGCGATTCTGACGTTTCCTGCCAGGACCCGCATGCTGGTACTGGCACCCTGTGAAGTGGATCGGCAAACGACATACGAAGCGGCCTTCGAGCGACTGCAGTCAAACGGCTTTGTTCGGGTCCGGATCGATGGCACGACCTGGCCGCTGGAAGAAGCACCGGAAATCAACCATCGACGATCCCATGACATCGAAGTTGTGGTCGATCGCATCTCCGTGGAAAAGAAATCACGAGGTCGCATCACTGACTCTGTTGAAGCAGCGCTTGATCTGGGGAAAGGCGTGATCTCTGTCGCCATTGCCGACAACGATGTCGACGAATCGGCCTGGGAAACACATTTGTACAGCCTGCATCTGTCCTGTTTCGACTGTGGATACTCGTACGATCGCCCGTCCCCTCAACAGTTTTCTTTCAACAGCCCGCTGGGATGGTGCTGGTCCTGCGAAGGTCTGGGCACGGAGTATGGGGCTAATCAGGCATTGCTGATCAGCAGCCCGGAGAGCAGTCTGCTGGAGGGGGCCATCGGCGCATGGCCTGATCCACGAAAGAATCCCGCATTCCTCGCAATGTTGAACGGGATCAGCGACGAGTTTTCCATTCCTCTCGACCAGCCGTGGTATCTGCTTTCGCAGGAACAGCAGCGCGTTGTGATGTACGGCGACGAGGAACGCTGGTTCAGCGTGGATTATGAGCAGCAGACGTTCTCAATTCGGTATCGAGGCATCTATCCAACGATCGAACTGGCGGCAAGACTGTCTCACTCCCGCCGGCGTTCACTGATGGAAATGGCGGGCGAAAAGGACTGCAGCGTCTGCAACGGCACTCGCTTGAATGAAACGGCCGCCGCCGTGCAACTAAAAAAGATCACGCTGCCCCAGCTGACGCGCATGCCGCTGGCGAAATCACTGGAGTTCCTGAAGAAGCTCAGACTGACGAGCGCCCAAAAACAAATTGCCGGGGATTTGCTGGTGGAGTCCGTGCATCGGCTGACATTCCTGAACGATGTGGGTCTCAGTTACCTCACACTGGATCGCTCCATGCCCACGCTGTCGGGCGGCGAATCCCAGCGCATTCGATTGGCGGGGCAGGTCGGTCGCTCACTGACCGGAGTCCTGTACGTCCTGGACGAACCCACCATCGGCCTGCATCCCCGAGACAACAGTCGATTGCTCTCCGCGCTGAAACGATTGCGCGACCTCGGCAACACCGTCCTGCTGGTGGAACACGATCGCGAAGTCCTGGAATCAGCCGATCGACTGTTCGATTTTGGTCCCGGAGCGGGTCGACTGGGCGGCAATGTCGTCGCCGAAGGCACAGCGAAACAACTGGGCCGTCAGTCCAAACAATCGCTGACCGGCGGCTATCTGAGCGGAAAACTGGGGATTCCCGTCCCGAAATCCCGCCGTGTTCGAACCAACAGTCTGCCGTCGACGACCGGCAACACCACGCTGGTCGCCGAATCCCGAGCAACGTATTCAACGCCGAAACGCCAGCGGGGCAGGGCACAGGCCAAACCGGTTTCCCCGAATGAAGGAAACGAATCCAATCTCCGTGTGCCAGGGAATGGCCAGCCAGTGCGCGATGGCGGACCACAGCCAATGCTGACGCTCCTCGGTGCCACACAGCACAACCTGCGCAACGTTGACCTCAGCATTCCACTGGGAACGCTCACGTGTATCACCGGCGTCAGCGGCAGCGGTAAGAGTTCGCTTGTCATATACACTCTGTCCCGTGCCGTCGCCAGAAACCTGAACCTGTCCACAGACGCTCCAGGACCCTATCGAGAACTGTTGGGCATCGAACATCTGTCAAAGATCTCAATCGTCAATCAGGATCCCATCGGCACAACGCCTGCCTCCAATCCAGCCACGTACACGGGCGTGTTCGATCACATCCGTGAGTTGTTTTGCCAGATGCCGGACGCCAAAGTTCGAGGCTACAGGCCCGGTCGATTCAGCTTCAACCGAGCTGGCGGCCGCTGCGATGACTGCGAGGGCATGGGCCAGCAAAAGATTGAAATGCATTTTCTGCCCGATGTATGGGTCGAGTGCACGACATGTCGGGGCAGACGGTACAACGATGAAACTCTGACGGTGCACTTCAATGGTCATTCCATTGCCGACGTGCTGGAAATGCCGGTTGAAAAGGCTCTGGAAGTCTTTGCCAATGTACCAAAGATCCGAGCACCGCTGGCAACATTGAACGCGATTGGCCTGGGTTACGTCACGCTTGGCCAGTCTGCTCCGACGCTCAGCGGCGGAGAAGCTCAGCGCATCAAGCTGGCGTCCGAGTTGTCACGACCGAATACCGGACGCACGCTGTATTTGCTGGATGAACCGACGACCGGTCTGCATTTCGACGACATTGCTAAACTGCTGAGTGTGCTCAACAGCCTCGTCGAAAAGGGTAACACGGTTGTGGTGATTGAACACAATCTGGACGTCATCAAAACGGCCGACTGGATTGTCGACGTCGGCCCCGAAGCCGGAGCCGGAGGCGGGGAGATCGTGGCCGTTGGCACACCCGAAGATGTGGTGGCGTATGCAAAGTCAGTCAGCGCCTCATCGAAGCTGCCACGATCATGGACTGGAGAACTACTGGCTCCGGTCCTGAAGAAATCGAAAACCGGCGACATCGATGTCTTTGATGTGGCTGTCGTTGCAAAGAAGCGGTCGACTGATTTGAGTGTCCGTCAGCTGGGGAAAGAAGCCAAACTTCCGTGGGAAACAGATGGTCAGCGCTGGCACACCCAGGAATGCCTCAGCCACGAAGGAAAACGCTGCCGCTGGGAAGGCGCCGCACTGCAATATGTGGTCGATCTGCTGGCAAAAGAGCCGGAGCTCAGCCCCGTGAACTGGAATCACCGCAGCACCGTGGAAGTCAAAGCGAAAAATGGTCTCGGCTGGTTGCTGCATGCTCGCACGGGTCACGAATGGATCCTGTCCCTGTGTTTTCGCGTGAAGAAAAATACGTTCGACACAAAGACACTGGCCGATCAATTGAATCTGACTCCCATCGATGATGTGGAAGAAGTTCACTACTACAGTGACTCGCCAAGAGTGAAAGCAAGAAATGGCAAGGCCGGCTGGCAGGAAGTCACGATCAAAGTCTGGAACAAACAGGAGGTCGACACACGACCATTTCGATCGTTCCTGACGACGGCAGTTCAGTCGTATCTGGCGCAGGCAACCAAAGAAAAGCTGAACCCCGACGACCTGACTCCGTGGAAACAACTGGGGCGTAAATGGCACCTGATGAAGAAAGGCCTGCCAAATAACGGACGCATCGCGTGGAGATTCAGCACGATCGAGAAACTGTTGCCGATCGTGGAATCCACCATGAACGGCTGCACGGTCGACTATGGCATTCGTTCAAAGATCAACTGGAAGCACGAAGACGGCTCTCCTGCCGCCGAAATGCACACCAAACGCAAAGACAGCCTCAGTCTGGTCCTCTACGTCCCACCGGGTTCCGTTACCATCGGAGCCATCGCCGATTTCGGTGTGGAACAGGATATTTCGGGCCATCGCAGCGGGGCGGATGCCGTCAAGATTACGTTTGACGGAGTCAGTCAGGTTTCAGCCGAATTCAGGCGTTGGCTGCAGTCCAACAAATGACGAGCGGGCCAGGGCCGACTTGTGCACGAGCCGTATTGGAGCTCCGGCCTGCCGGTCGTCATCCGGCCGATCACAGCACCGTGGCGGGGGCAGGAACAACACCTGGACGACAGCGTCTGCGCGAGCAATATGCCGTGGAATATAAGCCCGGCGCGATGGAAACACAGGCTGCAGACAGCTCGGCGAGAGCGTGTCATCTCTTCAGTGACTTTTAATCAATGAAAACAAACTCGTTGCTGTTGAACAGCGACAGACACAGATGCGTCAGTGGTTCCGCTGAGTCTGAAGCTGCGTGGTGCTCCCACCATCGACTGACCTGCAGAAATTCGCCCTCAGTCTCGCGACGTCCGAGCGCTCGGCGAAATGCCGACTGTACCTGAGACGCCCGGTCAAAATGAGACTGTTCGATCGATCGGCTCATCGCCCGAGCCGACGAAAGCGTGAAACCTGAATTCAAAAGGTGCAATGACTGTGGAGCCGTGGTGGAAATATTCCGGAGGCCACAGCTTGCATTGGCACTGGGTCGATCAAACATTTCCAGTATTGGATATCGCAAATTACGGCGCGCGAACAGATAGATGCTGCGGCGTGTGTGTTCCGTCGTATCCTCGGTGACGTTCCACTGATCTTTGAGCAGCGTCCTGACCAGTTCCGTCGGAAGTGGCGGACGCACGCCGGGACCACCGGTCTTCGCATTCAGGCAACCGCATGCGGACAGCATCGCATCGCGAATCACTTCTGCTTCCAGTCGTTGACGCGTAAATCGTGACAGGAGAATTCCATCCGGATCTGTCTCGATGGCCCTCTTCCAGACAGCGCGCTCTGAAGCATTCGAACCTGCCGCAAGAAAACTGCGTTGTCGATATGTCGCTGACATCACGATCTGCCGATGCAGTTGTTTCAGACTCCAGTCCTGATCCACCAGAGTTCCTGCCAGCCAGTCCAGCAGCTCCGGATGTGACGGCGTGGTTCCCATCACGCCAAATTCGCTCGGTGTACTCACCAGCCCGATCCCAAAATGATGTTGCCAGACCCGATTGACAATGACTCTCGCGGAAAGTGGATTCGTCCGACTGACCAGCCAGTTGGCGAACTCCATGCGGGAACTGAAATCACCGTCTGCATTCAGGAACGTGGATTCCACATACTCAGACGGCAGGACTCGAAGGACACCGGGCAGCACTTCCGGTCCCGGTCGACGAAAATCACCGCGAAGCATCAGATGGCTTGTCCGTTCGAACGATCGCTGCGTCTCTAATACGGTCACAGAGGCGTTTCGCCTGAGCTGCACCGATGGCTCAAACACCGCACGCAGTCGATAAAAATCCGCCTGACTAATCGCGTCATATTTGTGGTCGTGGCATTGAGCACAACCGATCTGCAACCCCAGAATCGATTCGCCAACCGTGGCCACGAGTTCGTTCAACAACGTATGTCGGCGTTCTTCCAACAGATTGATGTCCGGCATGTCCGGGCCGGACAGACAAAATCGCGTGGCGTTGATTGCAGACTCATCGCCGGGATGAAATTCATCCCCGGCAATCTGGTGCCGAATGAATTCATCGTATGGCAGATCGGAATTGAGGGCATCGATGACCCAGTCACGGTACTTCCAGGCCTCCGGTCGGACCTTATCGTGTTCGAACCCATCGAGCGTCATAGGTGCCGCCCTGTCAGATGTCAGCGCTTGTTGCAACTGGTTATCAATAGCGGCCTAACGCGCAGGGTATCGCAGCCGTCCGAGGAAGCGTGACATGCTGAAGGACTCACGCTCAGAGTTGAGCCATTTCGCCTTTGCC
>JBDOMX010000738.1:0-5865 GCA_039831615.1 Planctomycetaceae bacterium | reverse complement strand
AGCAAATCTGGCCAGGTCGAGCCAGTGTTGAGCCCATCGTTCGCCGTAGTGCGGCGACATGAGAAGTCGGTCCACCAGTTGCTGATAGGCATCGTCGTCAGGTGCGAGCGCAAACGCAGCAACATCCTGAGGCAATGGTGGCAATCCGATGAGATCAAAACTCAGCCGACGAATCAGCGTTTCCGGCGACGCCGAAGGCTGTGGAATCAATTGATTTATTAACAGCGTTGCATGCACGAAATGATCAATTTCATTTCGTGGCCAGACAGAGCCGGTAACTTGTGGTACTGAAACCTGATCGACAGGTTGAAAAGCCCAGTGATCTCTGTCCGCATCCGTGATGGGTGGCTCAACGTAGGTGGTCGGCTGATTGTCTGCTGCAACGGCACAGTTCGAGTTGAAACACACCACGACGGCACAGGCAATTCCTGCAGCGACCACAGAGTACCAGCCTTTCGGCCATGAGGACGCTGCTCCATCAGTGACTGGATTCGAAATCAGCACTTGAATCCTCATCCGATACAGTCATGAACGACATGAGCTTCGGCGGGTCCCGTCAGCCGCTTGTCGAGCCCATTGTGAAAGTACGTCAGGTCATAGTGGTCGATCCCCAGCAGATGCAGCAGGGTCGCGTGAAAATCGCGGATGTGAACTTTGTTGGTCACTGCTCTGAGCCCGATCTCGTCAGTGGCTCCGTAGGCCCGACCACCGCGAATGCCGGCACCGGCCAGCCACATACTGTATCCCCATGGATTGTGGTCGCGTCCTTTTCCCTGTTCGCTCATTGGCATGCGACCGAATTCGCCTCCCCAGATCAGCAGCGTATCTTCAAGCAGACCACGCTGCCCAAGATCCTGCAGCAAAGCTGCCACTGGCCGGTCGGTCCGCAGACAGTACTCGGTGTGGTTTTTGTCAACGTTCTTATGAGCATCCCAGCCCTTGGTGTCTCCCGAATAGAGCTGTACAAATCGCACTCCACGCTCGATCATTCGACGTGCCAGAAGACAGCGCTGGCCGAAGTCACGCGTGTTCGGATCGTCGAGCCCATACAACTTCTGCACCGAGGCTGACTCACCCTTCAGATCGACAAGATCCGGTGCCTCCATCTGCATACGAAATGCGAGTTCATAAGCTTTGACGCGAGCATTCAACTGATCATCATGGTCGCGCAGTTGCAAATGCCGCTGGTTAAGGGAATTGATCAGGGCCAAATTGGAGCGCTGTTTGCGAACGCTGACACCCGGCTGCGGACGAAGATCCAGGATGGGCGAGTTGCCTGATCGCATGGTGACGCCCTGATACGATGCAGGCAGATATCCACTGCCCCATGCAGGCGGTCCTCCCTTCAGTCCACCTCCTGGATCGGGAAGTACCACAAATGCCGGCATGTTCTGATTCTCAGAGCCGAGTCCATATGCGACCCAGCTCCCGAAACTCGGATTGCCCATCAGAATGCTGCCGGTGTTCATCTGATAGACGGACTGCGGATGATTGACGCTGTCTCCATGTAACGACCGAATCACACAAATGTCGTCTGCATGCTCCGCGATGTGCGGCAGGAAATCACTGATTTCCAGTCCCGACTCACCGCGAGGCCGGAAGCGTCGCACCGGGGCAAGCAGAGGGTTCCTGGCGACCTTCCGCCGCGTCATCACCTGTCCAAAGCTCTCCGGCAGGGGATGCCCGCCGTATTTCGTCAGTACCGGTTTGGGGTCGAACAAATCGACGTGGCTGGGGCCGCCATGCATGAACAGCCAGATCACTCGTTTGGCACGCGGGATAGTATCTGGCCGGACCACTGTCGCCGCATGAACGGTGTGATCAAGAGCCGCCAAGGCGATCGCTCCTGCACCGCCACCAGCATGGGCGAGGAAATCTCGACGGGATTCAGCTGAATTCCAGAGAGTCATACCGTCCTCAACACCGTGGGCCGGAATCAGATTATTATGCGACGGGACGCCGATTGATTGTATCCGGCACTCACCTTGTTTTGCGACAATTCATGCCAGGCGTCTGCACACGTTTCGCAGAATGGGCGGTCTCCATGCGGAAGGCTTTGAAACTGCGAGGTTTGCATCCATAGTAATACCGCTGTGTGCGCCGCGACATCAGCCAGCTACCTGCTGCTGGTCATGCACAGCGAAAACGGGGTTTGCAAGGAAGGATTGTCGACCCAATCATGTCCGTTTGTTGATTGCCCGGAGGACGCAGCAGGCGGGGCAATTCCATTCGATACCTGAAGACGCACCAACGTGACGATGCTCATGAATGGTACCTACCGTCATGCTCAGGGATCACCACTCTGCCTTATCATCTATACCGCCGCCATCATATTCTGCGCGTCAGGCCTGCTGCTGCGCGACGAGCCAGTGGTTAGCCGGGTGTTTTCGAGCGTCGGCGCATTGTTGCTTTTGCTCGCGGCATCATTTCACCATCTGCACATTGAAGATGCAAGTGACCGCCTGTCGATCTGCTTCGGTCCAATCCGGTTGTTTCGTCGATCGATTCGCTACGAGGACATTGCAAGTGTTGAAACCGGGCGCACATCCATTCTCGACGGTTGAGGCATTCACATGAGCTTTCGAGGCGGCTGGGTGTGGAACATCCGGGGCCGGGACTGTGTGGTCGTGCAGCACCGCGAAGGGATCCTCCGACTGGGAACTGACGACTCAGAAAACCTCGTGGCGTTCCTGCAGAGTCGTTTGCCTTCGGACAATCCTGATTGATGAAACAGATTCGGATCGTCACGTCCCACACGGCACATACACCAGAAATTACCTAACCGATGCGGGCCGGGGCAGAGACTCGCAACCGGCTGCTCTGGAGAGACAACAGGTGACATTGTGACGATTGATCAACGACTTTCGGTGCAGTTTTTTGAGCAACGTGTCTGTGACATCGCATCAGAACAATTGGGCATCACGCGTAGTGAAGTTCATCCATCCAGCCGATTGATCGAAGACCTCAACTGTGACAGTCTCGAACTCGTGGAGCTCATGATGAAACTGGAGGACGAGTTTCGTGTGACGATCCCCAATGATCATGCGAATCCAGTAGGCAAGTCGATTTTTATTCGCCAACCCTTTCGGTTGAAGGATCTCGCCGAAATTGTGTATGTGCAGCAGGGCACTGGTAAGCCGGAATGCAGGACATGGCGAGGGAGGACCGTCAATGAATCTGACTTCCGAACGATACCATTTAGTCAGCTGTCCGGCCGTTGGCAGCCAGCGTCGTCAGGTGACACGCAGTCGTTGTTTGAACCTTTGGATTCAGACAGTGATATTCGTCAATTTCGCCGCCAGTCTGATGGAATGCGATGCGTGCTTTTGCCGTCGGTTGAGACGACGATCGGTTATGACGGTCCTGATTCGCATGTCGATGAGCGACCGGTCCACACGGTGCAACTCGACTCGTTCCTGATCGATGCGGAGCCTGTCTCAACAACTGCTTTCTGCCGATTTTTGAATTCGATCGAAACCGCTGAAAGGCATCTGCTCGAATGGTTCAGACTTGGTCCGGCCGATGGCCGCCACCTGCAGATGCCGATACTGCACTCTGACGGTGAATGGTGCCCGGTCACGGGAGCGGACGTTCTTCCGATGGTCCTGGTATCGTGGTACGGTGCGAATGCTTACTCACTCTGGGCAAATGGACAGGACTGGTCCAATTACCGAACGCGTGATGGATTTCTACCGTCCGAGGCTCAATGGGAGTATGGTGCGCAGGGCGCTTTCCCGAAAGCGTCTGCACCGGACTCACAGCGCCTGGACAGAACAACAATGATATACGCCCAGCATGAGCCAGGATTACGGTACAATTCCAGCACGATGCCAATGGCACCGGTCCACTCTCCACTTGGAGTTTCTTCGTTCGGTCTGCATCATATGGCAGGGAACGTCTGGCAGTGGTGTCGGGATTGGTACGAAGATGATTTTTACCAGCGGTCACAGGCCCACGAACTCAATCCCGTCAACACGCGAAACTCAGGTGTGCGCAGTGAACGAGGCGGAAGCTGGGTCGGACCGCCAGAGTTGTGTCGCACTTCCTACAGAAGAGGACGGACCCCAATTGCCCGTGGACGCTGTCTCGGATTTCGCTGTATCAGTGTTGTCGAATTCATTCCTGGATAATGCACTTCCGCAATTCGACCGAACCAGATGGAAGTCTCCAACAGCAATTGGCTCTCCAGCGATGAACGGTCTGACGTCATTACGTTGGTCACACGGCCGGCTCATCGGAAAAATGCTTCTTCATTGGCTCAAAGTAATGCGTCACCCAGCCAGGTTCGTGGCTGGTCTGGTCGTCTGGCACATTCGTGTGATGTAACGTGATCTTCGAGCCGCCTTGTGCCGGCTCCAGGATGACCTCAATCCGTGAATCACCGTCTGTGTCTTTGTAGCTTGCGGCGCGCCATGACTGGACAATTCTCCGGCCGGGTGTCAATTCAAGGTTTCTGCCACTGATATATCCATCCCACGCATCGAAAGAATCGCCGACATTCGCGGTCGCGTGGGCGGGGCTGCCGGTCATTTGGGTGTGACCGTCGCCGTTCAGCCACGCATCGTAAATCGCTTCGGGCGAGGCAGGAATGAGCGCACAGACAATAAATTCAGTCGTCATAGCGGATTCCAATGGCGACGACACGAACCTCGTCAGATGCGTTGATCAGTCGCCGGATGATGACTCGCTGGTTCAGATCCGCTGGAGGCTGATTCATTGTGGTTCATGCTCCTCCAGCAGAACCTTGTTTTGCGGAGCGCTGCGAATTCCCGTCAGTTCCCGCCGATGCGGAAATGTTTTTTCACAAACGCCATCACCAGTTTTGAACGACTCGCCCCGGTTCTGGTGAAACCTGTATGGACCTGACATTCAATTCCAAGTTCATCCATCCTGTCCTTGAGTGCATTGCCAAATCGAGGATGGTGGATACCAATGCTGCGGCTGCTGATCGGCGTATCCATGTCACTGTCGTATGTCATCAGCACCGGCACATCGTCTTTGGTCAGGTGATTGATGGCTGACACTTCCTCAAACAGCCTGTATTTGTCTTCGGCCAGATCATCAAGTTTGCTCAGATCCACGTCAAACAACTGGGCCAAAGCGGAGTTGGTCCAGGTATCTGTCCCAGGGAACAAGTCTCGAATGAAGCGAGGGTCATACGACGATTGTCCGTTGTTCACCGCCATACACGTCAGACGGGTCGACTGCCGCAACACCGGGTCGTCGTTCTGCGGATCAGCCAGGTCGTCGTGAAATCCCAGCCACAGTGACATCCCTGCACCGGCGGAACCACCTGTGGAAGCCATGCGGCTCGGATCAAGATTCCATTCCGAGACTTTATGGCGAATGAACTGAACAGCCCGTGCAGCATCCAGATGTTGAGCGGGTGCAATCGCTTTATCCGAGAAACGATAAGTGATCGCTGCGACCGAGATCCCGGCTGCCAGGCATTCTCGCAGCACGCTTTTGCTCACACTCTTATCGCCGTGCCGAAACGCTCCGCCGTGAATTGAGATCAGCACGGGCGTGGGCTGGTCGTCATTCGCCAGCCACACATCCATCAGATTTCGATCGTGAGGTCCATACTTTACGTCGACGTGGGTCGGAACAACTGTCGGAGGACGCGCGGACTTCTGCCTGTCCGCATCCTGTGCGATGATGGGATCAGGCGTCGTCGCACCGATCATAAGAACCATAATAACGACTGCTTTCATGAGGTTTCCTCATCTGCTGCATCGAGCTGACGTAACTAGTGCGTGTCATGAAACGGGGTTGGTGTTGGTTTGGCCGCCCGAGCAGCTTGGCCCAGCGTGTGAAGAATTTATTTTACGCCACGCGACCTCGATGGAAAATGCTCGGCAGGTC
>JBDOMX010000844.1:0-2622 GCA_039831615.1 Planctomycetaceae bacterium | reverse complement strand
CGACGCGGCCAGACTTCGGCCCTGCACATGCTGCGGGACGGGCAATCCGCAAAGCTCTGCCAGCGTGGGGTAGATGTCGATCTGCTGGCTCAGGACCATTGATTCACCGGGCTCTTTCCCTGGCACATGAATGATCAATGGAATCCGTGTCGATTCTTCATGCAGACTCATTTTCTGCCAGAAGTCGTGCTCACCAAGGTGATAACCGTGATCGGCCGTAAACACGATGATGGTATTGTCGCGCAGTCCGAGTCGATCCACAGCGCTGACAATTTTTCCCACCTGAGCATCCATGTACGTGACCGAAGCGTAATACGCTTCAAGCACCCGTTGTTTTTTCGACGTGGTGTTCAGTCCACTGCCGGGACTGTTTTTCGAGATTCCAGCGCTGGGAATGTCGTCCCAGTCGTGTTCCACACCGGGAGGCAGCTGAATTTGACCGGCATCGTAATACTCAAAAAATGATGCAGGGGCGACCAGCGGCACATGCGGTCGAACCAGACCCACTGCCAGAAAAAACGGCTGGCGGTCCTCGGCACGACGCTCGAGCACTTCAACGGCTTTCACCGCGGCTTTGTGATCAGCCTGTTCTGCGCCGTCGCTGGCTCCGCGCACCACATAAAAGGCACCGCCATATCCAAGACGGTAGTGAATCTCATGCCGGGGATCGGGCTTGAGCTTCTCATTCGTCAAATGTTCATGCCGGCCCTCGGTCCATTGCTCCGGGGCACGGCAATTGAATCGTTCCGTCCACGACGCGGCGTGATCAGGACCGTCCACTCCGGCCGTGATGTCGCCGGGCACACGCATGTGGAAGATCTTGCTGACCCGCGCAGCGTAGTACTTATGATTGATGAAGTGTTGCGACATCGACGGCCGACTGCCGAGGTTCTTCGTGAAGTTGTGCGACGCGCCATTCGAAGTCACTCCGATGACCTGGGCGTACAGGCCCGACATCAGTGCGGCCCGAGATGGACCGCAGACAGGATACTGCGAGTACGTGCGTGCGAATCGCATACTCCGCCCGGCGAGTTCGTCGATGTTCGGCGACCTGCATTTTGCATTGCCGTAGCAGCCAAGGGACTGGCTCCCCAGGTCATCTGAGATGATGAACAGGACATTCAGCTGCCCCTCAGCAAAGCATACCGGAGCACCACACACCAGCAGCGCGACCAGCCATCCACAGGTTTTGAACGCGTGCATTGTTTCCCCTATCTCTGTTATGCCGAACGGTCCATCACATCAAAGTGAGTGCGATCGGGAAGTCGCCTGCCGGTTAGCCTTCCTGATTGCAGGTCTCAACTTCCGCGGTCAGAAGGTCCCATGCCGTCCTGAGTAAGAATCGTCGAGTTGACAGCTTCCTGCAATCAACATCGTCAAACTCCAGGGAGTGCACCTGCTGGTTGGAGGAACCAACCAGCAGGTGGTCGCTCGAAGACCTTCCTTCGCCCGAGTGGGGAGAAGGGAAGACTTCGAATCATCGGCGGGCGTCGAATTGAGTATGGTGCACCCGCTCGATTATTCCTTCGAATGACTTTGAGTCCACCCGAGTTGATAAGATGATATGTCATCGGCAGCGGGACTGTTTCAGCCAGTTCCCAGTCATTCGAACCGGAGGTTAACCTCTGCGATCGAATACATCGGGATGCCGGCGATGACAACAGCCGCTGGTGGCAGGACGTTTCTGGCCATGGGGCACATCGCCCATCACAAGCGCGAATGGGGATCGCTCAATCGGCTCATGGGGCGAAACGGGTACAACGGCACCGTTGTGTGGGAGCTGAAGCTGCCGGACGATTATCTGGTCCATCGTTCGGCATTCATCGCGACGAAGGACACCTATTTACGTTGATAACAAAGTGATTTTGGGAGTCGGCGAGGGAGGCAGCCATCTGGTAATCGACCCCACGACCCGCAATGTGGACGATGTCCCTGGATTCTTCAAGCGGGCGTGTACCTGACTCACGGCAAGTACAGACTCCTTCGGTCGACTGCTCTGGCGCTTTCGCGCGGCGCCGATCAAACGACACATCATGATTTACGGTTCGTTGAGTTCCACGTGGTCGGTCAACACGGGCGTCCTGGTGCATGACGGCGTTGCGTATTTTGGCGAGGGAATTGTCGACCACGACGGCACGTACCTTTATGCCGTCGACGCCACGACGGGCCGCATGATCTGGCAAAACAACACCTCGGGGCACCTCAACCCTGAACTTCGCAAGGGGGTCAGTGTCCAGGGCAACCTGACCATTCTGGATAATACGATGGTCCTGGCCGGTGGAAATGGAGTGTCGCCGGCTCGGTTCGATCTGAACAGCGGACAGTGCCTTGAATCTCCTCGCGAGCAGGGACAACCACAGGCCAACGGCGGGAGATTCATGACGTCAGACAAAGGAAGAAAGGAATCAGGTCCCACATCCCGGTATCCTGCCGCACTGCGGCCACTTTTTAACAAAGCCAACGTTTTCAACAGGCCCGCCCCCGTCGATGGTACATAAGGGGCAGCCGCACGCTGGTCTGATGCACGGTTGGAATATCGTTTTTTTGTTTTGTGAATGATCAGGCGGCGGTTTGGTATTCGGCGTAGGCAGTCTGTCGTTTCGAGGCGACGGTTTTTCCCAT
>JBDOMX010000961.1:0-2624 GCA_039831615.1 Planctomycetaceae bacterium | reverse complement strand
ATCCCAGACGTCCGATCTCTATCTTTGCAGCACGCTTCAGTGGCATTAGAAGAATGTACGTTCCCGGTTTTCTCAACATCTCAATACTCCATTCCTGCTACGGCGAATGACTCTCGCTACTCTGCTTGGTTTCGCGCTGACGACGCAAATGGCGCGGGCGGGATCGGGTTTACCAATCCCGTCCGCGCAAGGGTTGGGTCAATCGTTGGCTTCATCACCAGTCAACGGCGATATTCCTGGTCGCACGGACGCCGTTCGGCGGATGCGCGAGAATGTGAACCGAAACCGGCTCATTGCGGAACTTACCCTCGATTTGGAGGCCCTCTTGCCCCAGGTACGAGTACACGTCAACCGAATCGAAGAGCAGTTCAAGCTCGCTAAGATCCAGGATCACGGTTGGCAATGCCGCTTGGCCATCGCGCTCGCCACCCAGAATCAATAAAGGCTGCGGGTAAATGTCAATGTCGGTGCGGCCATCGATCTGGAACGCCAGACATTCCACTCCTGCGGTGGGTGGATCGACTTGAATGCGATCAACTATCTTTTTCGTGAGCTCCAGAACAGCTTCTGGATTGTCTGGCTCATTCGCAACGTTGTTTTCGTGAAACCACCGAGATCCTTCGCGATACTCGTTGACGAACTTGCTGCGGTCCATGACATACGCTTCGGCTAGGTCGTGTTCTCCATTCTCGCGTAGAGAGTCGATGAATATCGCGTCCCACTCTACGGGGCAGCAGTCCTGAAATCGCGACATAGCCTTGGTGCTGGTTGGCTGAGAGGCTCGCCAATCTTGAAGGTTGTGTCGCTCCCAGACCTTATCGACATCCTCCTCCACAGCGTTGACCTGCTCAAACGCCTGTTGATTGGCAACGTGCATCATGGCACCGACGATCAGGTACTTGGCGGCAAACTCTGGCACATCCCCCGATAAGCGGATCGCGGTGGCGACGGCCATGAGTTCTTCTGGCGGGGAGTCCTCCGTCAACTCCTCAAAAGCGTCGCGCCAATTGGGACAGTCGGCAATCGACTCGACTAGCAATTCGAGCTTTGCGCTCACGGAAGGGCAAAAAGGGCCGCACAAGGTCAACGTGTCGTCTTTGGATAGTGGCATATTGGTGTCACCTATTTTTGTTTTGTGTTGGACTGTGTGTCGTTTTGTTGTCGGCATCGCAATCTTCAGGAATTGCTTCGCTGTTAAGCAACTCAAAACGATAACGAACGTGCGGTGCTTGACCGTCAAATCGTTTGCGTCCTTTTTGGAGGCAAAGCGACAGGGTTGCCGAGTCAGTCTCACCGAAGAACGATTCGTCACGGTGAGCACTCATGACAACACCTAAGCCTCGGCGGTGTCCGGCTTCATTGCATTGGTCGGCGCTCGGAACGACCGTCTTGATTAAACCTAGGCGCGTAGCGGCAAGCGCCCAATCGTCGACGCGAAGCCACTTGCCAGGCGAATCAGAGCCCAAGATGGCCAAGCCCTGCCGCACGGGGTCAACGGTAGACTTGCGTACGCCATAGTTCCCGAGAAAATCCTCGTAGCCATTTGCTTTGAGGATTCCGCCAACGGTCCGTGCCCAAGGAGAAAAAGGATGGTTGGCCTCTTCATCAAACGGCATACCATCGCTCTTCCACCGCTCAATCATGCCGAACAGCTCAGCGGAGATCGCTTCCTTATTTCTGGGAAGGAACTCGAGCTTTGGATTGCCAATCGGAGACTTCCGGGTTGGAATATCACCAACCGAATCAAGGTGGATAGGAAGGGAGCGATTTACTATGTCTTCGCTTACACTACCGTAGTTGGTCGATATGGCAAGCACGATGTCGTTGCGTCGCCTAACCGCCTCACCGGTGCCGGGGGTCGACAACAGAGGCTCCGGATCCGTCGCAAAACGTTCGATAAACGCCGAAGCAATAGTCGCTTGGCGCGATTCGATCCGAGCATTTTCGATGTTTACGACCCCAGTATCTGGATTGGCCTTCAACGCCATGACGAAGTTGTGTTCGAGGGCCCAGTTCGTCGCCTGGTATGAGATCGAAGTAGCGCGATGCAGGCCATGCGCGAACGCGATGATCGTGTCCTTGCCCGCGTGACTCTTGTTTGCCGTCACCAGGCCGATTGGTTTGCCACCGGGAAAGTGATTTCTGAGGACGACCGTAAGAGCAAAGGCAACGGTGTTAGTGCGATCTGCGTTTGAGGCAAAGTCCATGACGTCGAGAAACTGATTGACAACAGCCTTAGATCGACGACGTTTCGGGCGTTCGCCTACATAGAGAATCCGATAGCCTGGCCCGCCATCGTTGAAGCCTGGTCTGGTCACTGAAAAATCTTGCAAGCACAACGGACAGATTGAGACCCGATCAATGGCCGGAAACCTAGCAAGAAACGACTCACTCTTGAGCATCGAATTCAAGTGCGTAGCCGGAAGAATGCTGCTCACGTTCTTTCCGTTTTTGACGACTGCGAGCCGAACTCGATCCACGATTCGTGGATAAAGGTCGACTCCTTTCGTCATCGGCAGCGGTACGTTGCCGGGGCCGAGATAAATGAGGCAATTCAGACCGCCATCGCGAAAAAACTCACCTGTCGCGGCGAGAAGCTCGCCAAGTAAGCGGTAGTTTTCGCA
>JBDOMX010000994.1:0-2624 GCA_039831615.1 Planctomycetaceae bacterium | reverse complement strand
ACTTATTCTCACAAGATGTACAGGCGATCGATTCCGCGAGCCGGTTTCTCCCATGGTGAACTCGCCTGGCGGTATAAGCACGAATTTCATGCCGATCGGATTCGTGTATTGGACATCCAAGCCCAGGTGTCGCGCCCACGCGGTTTGCAGCGTGCTTGCTTTGCCGGCGTCAAACGGAGCGATCGCTAGGGGAGGTGCCAGTGTCGGATGCATGCTCGGATCGACCAAGTCAAGAATCGGCGACACAGGATCATCGCCGTCGTATTTTGCGCCGCCTGCGATCCAGTCCTCGAGCGTGAGCAACTCGCTGTCTGCAACGGAAATGCCAAACCGGGGCATGTCACGGGCCACGATCGACGTAACAAGACGACTTTCACTGGCCTCACCCGGTTGGACAACGGCGCCTTGGTCGCCTCCGTCCATCAGCGAACGGAAGCTTGCCATACTTAACCCGCCACGCGCGTTGGATATATGGCAACGTCCACACTTGGACACCAGGATGGGAGCGACCTTCTCAGTAAAACTAATTTGAATTGGCGGGGGAGTCTCGGGCTGCGTGGTTGGTTCATTCGGCATCGGGCTGGGGTATTTAAAGGCTGGCGGCTTCGGTGGCGGGGGCGGCTTCTGGGGCAGTGGCGGTGACGGGGGCGGCGGTTCGTCAGGACGTACCAGTCCATGCTCGGCGCCGGCAATTTCCTGTTCCGGGGTTGGCTCTTGCGGGTTGGTGTCCCCGAGCTCCGACGCAACGATGATGAGGACAATGAAGCCGATCACGCCAACGACGGCCGCCATCAGCGTTAGTGCCAATCTGTACTGCTTGAAATCACGAGGCCGTTTCGGGCGAAACGTGTGGGCGTTTTGCGCGCCGGACCTGCGATTCGTTGAACGTTGACTTTGGGTGTTCGGGCTCGCCCCGGCACCGGCGTCGAACGCGGATGACCAGGCATCTGTCGATCCCGTCTGCTCATGCGCTGCTTGCTTGGACGTTGGCTGCTCAGGCGCTGGCTGCGGCCTTTCTGCATCTCGCTTCCTACGCAGCGTCGCGTCGTACTTTGTGCGACGGTGAGTGTCGGTCAAGGTCGCGACAGCGGCATTTAGGTCGCGAGTTCGTTTCGCAACGTCGTCACCCTCGTTTAGATCCGGGTGGCTTTCCAGAACAGCTTTTCGGTACGCCTTGCGAATCGTCTCCTCATCAGCATCTTCTTCGATGCCCAAGAGTTGGTAGTAAGTTCTCGCCATATGTACGTACCCCATACCCGTCTATCGACAGTGATTATCGTTTCCGGCGGTCAGCAAGACAAGTGGGATGAGATGAGCACCGTATTTTGTCTGAACTACCCACGCGATCCACATTTCCGACCATTCGGCGTACGTATATTTTCGTGGCCGAAATCTCTGCAAAGCGAGGGGCCGACAATGTCTAAGCGTCGCCTCGGGAATGGCGGCCAAGACGGTTGTACCGTTTGGCTTGCTCGATCGCGGCGGGAACGTCCTTTTGCTTTCGTTTGGCCTCGACAACCCCCACGAGAGTAAGCCCGGCGAACAGAACGTAATCGGCCGGTCCTTTGGTCGTGGGCCATTCGGCGATTGCCAAGTTCTTTCCCTTTTGAGGCCGCGCTCCTTTTCCGTGGGTAAGCGTCTCGGTATTGACCTCCCAGCCAGCGTCGACGAGTTGGGCGTCGATAAGTTTCCGTGTCGCCTGCTCGTCCAGATCGAGCGTTTCGGACGCCTGTTGAGCCTGCTGGATGACGGCCTGTTGCGTTTCGGCAGGAGCCGCCATCGCGACTTCTTGCGTTGCGGCAAGTTGCTGTTGAAAATCCGCTTTCAGAAGTTCTTCCGACTCCTGTGCCAGTTCCAGGGCAGCCTCAAGGTCTTGGTAGGCTGTCTTCGCTTCCTGTTCGGCAAGTTCACGCAGCTCGGCCTCGCTATCAGCGACGACCTTGACCGCTTCAACCTCTTGCTGTTGTTCGGCAAGCTGCTGTCGCAAGCGTTCAAGTTCAGCGGCAAGCTCGTTTTCCACTTGCGCCGGATCGGGAGGCGGCACGAAAGGCCCGGCCTTGAAGTGTGGGTTCTTGCCGAAGGCTCGATGAAACCAGACCGCCAGCGTTCTTGCCATGCGCAGTTGATGAAGGGCCTCGCTGCGAGTTCCCGAATGATGATGTACGGCTCGGTTTCCTGCCTTGCGCAGATCGTGGAACAGGCTGGACACCTCGCCCGTGACGACGTGTGCGTCCCACAGGCTATTCAGAACGTCGATCTGACTGGCGTCCTCGGCAACGGTCACCCCGGAGCAAGCCGCGGTTTGCTGAGCCAATAACTCGGAAAACTGCCGAAGTTTGATGAGTGCCGTATTGGGATCGTCAAAGACATACCGCTCGGCCTGAGCGCCGTTGCGCACCAGGACCTCACTGTGTTTCGCCAGAAAGGCGAAATTGGGTGACGCGACTTTTGATTTGTCTTTGTCGTTCATGGTCAACTTGGCTTTCGGCCGTGTGCGCGACTCAGCTTTTAAGTTCCACCTTCTGGAAAAACTGCTCCAATTCGCCTAGCGATTCTTGCGTTTTCGCTGTGCGGACGATTGTAGAACCGTAGGGTCAAAAAACTCAGGCGAACTCAAAGTTCCG
>JBDOMX010000687.1:0-11604 GCA_039831615.1 Planctomycetaceae bacterium | reverse complement strand
GACGTGGAGAATCTCTGTGCGAGCGGACGAAAATGCCGAAGGGATCATCCGGCTCACCGTCGCTGCCATCGAATCGGCGAATTGATGACCGACGAGTCTCCGGAGATCCAGGCCGACGCAAACGACGCCTCCATCCCTCGTCGCGGACGTCTGCTGGGCATCGACTACGGAACGGTTCGCGTCGGGGTGTCTGTGAGTGATCAGTTTCAGAAACTGGCCAGCCCGCTGCACAATTACGAGCGTGTCAGCCGCACGGCCGACCAGCAGTTTTTTCAGAAGCTGGCGAAGGAGTATGAGGTGGTTGGCTTCGTGGTCGGCCTGCCCCTGCATATGAATGGTGATGAAAGCACGAAATCGCAGGAAGCGCGCCGATACGGCAGGTGGTTGAAATCAATCAGTCAGCGGCCGGTGACGTTTCAGGACGAGCGCCTGTCGAGTGCCCAGGCGGAAAACCTGTTACGCACCGCGGACTTCACACATCGGCAGCGGACCGAACGAATCGACAAACTGGCTGCTCAAATTGTCCTGCAAACCTGGCTGGATCGTCGCTTGAACCTGTCAGAGGAAACCTGCGGTCGCGGCTAACTCGGTTCAGCGGGTGGTTCCGTCTCGACATCGTGCCATTTCATGGCGGCGTGCAGCGGTTCGATCCGCAGGACGACTTTGCCGTCCTGAAAGATCCGCACCGTACCGGTTGATTCTGACACGGCAACCGCAACGGCTTCTGTCGCTTTGGAAACGGCGGCGGCTGCCCAGTGCCGCGATCCCAGGCCTTTTGACAGGGCCAGACCGTCCGCAGACGCTCTGAGATGCCTTCCGAATCCATACACGATGCCATCGGACGAAATAATAAAGGCTCCGTCGACCTGAGCGAGCTCCTTGATGCTTTCGCGGACGCGAGGATTACGAACCAGTCGTTCCTCTTTGGGATAGGCACCGCCACGGAACGGGTCGTGCACCTGTTCCTGCGACAGACTCAGGACTTTGCGGTGGTTTCCGACCACAAAGATCGTCCCGACAGCTTTGCCTTCCCGTCCTTCCCGTCCGATCTCGCATGCGAGGTCGACAACATGACGCAGAGTATCCAGCGGCACCTGAGTTTCCAGGCGCTGCAGGTCACGAGATGTCAGCTTTGCCAGCTGCTCCGACAGTTCGATCACGCTGATCGTGTCGCAGCGATTGTTGTCATACGATGAATAGACCGCAACAATGGTGTCGCCGGACTGCAGAATCTCATCGGCGATGGCTTCCAGCAGGACCTGAGAAACCTGTGTACTGCGGGTTTGTGGCTCATGCAGGATGGGCACGAGGTCCACTTCGTCTTCTCGAATCGCCGCCTGCACGGACTCGTCATCACTGGCGACCACGAGTCGCTGACCGCGAAGCAGCTTGCGGACTGCTTTGAAATCCAGGACATCGTCTGTGAGCAGGACGACGGCAGCAGCTTCCGTCAAAACTGCCAGCCGCTGGGCAGATTTGAGGAGGCGTTCGAATTCAACACTGATTTGCCTGCGTTTCATGGCAGGAGTGTAGGAGAACCCTGGCTACGGTCAACATTTGCGATTCACGCATTCGCGTAGATTCGAAACGTTCCCTTGCAGGAACTCGCTCGGATGAAGAGTGATGCCCAACGGAGTGCCGACCATTTTGGAGTGACAGTGTGTCTCCATTGATCAAACGAGGCTTTATAACTCCCCCTGCATCACCTGGAAACATTCGCCATCCTTTGTTTGACCAGTCGGAGATCGGCGAGTAGATTCTATCAGCCGTGCACAAGACCCGGGATGGTCCATTGTTCACGGCTTTTTCTGTTGATTCTTCGGTATTCGCCCCAAAGGCAGGATTGATGGCACAGGCCAAACGAGCACTCGTCAGCGTGAGCAACAAACAGGGACTGGAGGTCTTCGTTCGAGGACTGACGGAGCTGGGTTTCGAAATCCTGTCGACTGGTGGGACACGTCGATTTCTGGACGACGCCGGAATTCCGGTGATCGATGTCGCCAGCTACACCGAGTTTCCCGAAATGATGGACGGTCGCGTCAAGACCCTGCACCCTCGCATCCACGGAGGCATTCTTGGACGCCCGACACTCCAATCCGATGCCGCTGCGATGTCGGAACATGGCATCATCCCCATCCAGCTGGTGGTCGTGAACCTGTATCCCTTCGAAGAGACCGTGGCAAAGTCCGATGTGAGCATTCCGGAGGCCATTGAGCAGATCGACATCGGAGGTCCGTCCATGGTGCGCTCAGCGGCCAAGAACCATGCTCACGTTGGAATCGTGACGTCTCCGTCTCAATATGCTGAGGTCCTGAAGAGTCTGCAGCAGGCTTCTTTCGACGACGTGGCTCGCCGCAAACTTGCCGCTGCCGCGTTTGAGGCGACAGCCAGCTATGATCGAGCGATCGCCGACTACATGGCGGGCATCACCTGCGACGGTAAGTCGACAGCTGCCTGGCCCGTCGTCCTGACACCATCTTTTCAGCTGGAAGCGGCACTGCGTTACGGAGAGAACCCGCACCAAAAAGCGGCTTTCTATGTCGAGCCGTCACCTCCCCCCACATCGCTGGCTTGCGCCAAACAGCTGAATGGCAAGGAATTGTCGTACAACAATCTGATGGATCTGGATGCTGCGCGAGCCATCGTTGCCGATTTTGCTGAGCCGGCTGCATGCGTCATCAAGCACACCAACCCCTGCGGCTGTGCGCTGGCCTCCGATCTGGCCACTGCGTTCACCAATGCGTATGCGGGAGATCCGGTGAGCGCCTTTGGGTCCGTCATCGGGTTCAATCGAGCCGTGGATGGACCGACTGCTGAGATCATGTGCGAGCCGGGCCGGTTTATTGAAGCAGTCATTGCACCCGGTTTCGACCCGGATGCGCTGGAGATTCTGACGACTCGACCGAAGTGGAAGAAGAATGTTCGACTGATGCAGGTGGAATTCTCCACCGCGGGTCGGGGAGCGGCCAATTATCGGCGCGTCTCCGGGGGCCTGCTGGTCCAGGATCGCGACGATGAAATTCAGGACGATTCTGAGTGGACCGTTCCTACCAGCCGCCAGCCAACCAACGAAGAAGCCGCCGCGTTGCGATTTGCATGGGCGGTTTGTCGACACGTTAAATCGAATGCCATCGTGTTTGCCAAAGACCGGATGTTGCTGGGCGCCGGTGCCGGCCAGATGAGCCGTCTGGACAGTTCCTTCATTGCGGCGATGAAAGCCGGAGAACGAGCTGTGGGTGGAGTGGTTGCCAGCGACGCCTTTTTCCCATTTCGCGACGGAGTGGACGAAGCGGCGAAAGCCGGCATCCGTGCCGTCATTCAGCCGGGTGGGTCTCGCAACGATGAAGAGGTCATTGCGGCGTGTAACGAACACGATATGGCGATGATTTTCACCGGCCGGCGTCATTTTCGTCATTGATTGACGATTCGGCGACGATGAAAGCGTTGATGTGACCGCAGCACTCGAACATCTGTTCCGCCGCCGAGGACTGAAGCGGCTTGTCGAACAGCTGGCGAAGCAGCTGAGAAGCCGCGGCCGACTGCAGCAGTCGACTCGCATTGAGCAGATCACTGCTGAAGAACGGACAGCTCTGCTGTCGCTCACCGGCACAGAGTACGGTACGCATGCCGTGGTCGATTTGAACGACGTTCATCGCGTGCTGAAGAATTCCAGCGACGGCCGGACGCTGGAGGAGGTCGTTGAAGCCATCATCGGTGAACCGTTGCGGGAACATGCAACGCGGAAACGGGCTCGGAAAGCTGCGTGGGACCGGCTGTTTCTGGATGCTCGATCTCGGACGGACGGGTGCCCCGCCCTGCTGGCCTGGGTGGAGATGGTTCAGAAGACAGGAATGCTCAGGTCGAGTCAAACGCCCGACAAGGCACGTGAACTGATGGGAAAGTCCATTTCAATCGCCATGCGATTGCCAATTCCCATTTCTCAATCCGTGCGTCTGGCTCGGTTTGCAGCACAAACGTGTGGAGATGCCCACGCACTCGACCACGATCGACCGCTCGGACGTCTGCTGATTGCGGCCGCTGCCGCTGTTGTCGGGGCAGATTCGCCCAGCGATGCGGCGAGTCGAAGAAACGTCTGGAACGCCGTCGGAATTATTCCCGACGAACTTTCGTCGACGGTACTGGTCTGGAACCTGAGGGCGAACTGCGGTTCTCTTGTTGGCAACGTGCTGAACCTTCACGCCGATCAGGGAGAACCGGTGCGGCTCACCCTGGCACAACTGATACGGCACGCCGTGGAATCGTTCCATGCACCCGGCGACGGAGTGATCTCGATTTGCGAAAATCCGGCCGTGATGGAAGCGGCGGCGGCAGAGTTGGGTGCTGCAGGACGGCCGCTCATTTGTACCGAGGGACAACCGGGCGTGGCTGTCATGCAACTCTTAACCGCCCTGCATCGCGAACGGCTTCCCCTGCGCTACCACGGCGATTTTGACTGGGGCGGGATTCACATCGGCAACCGCATGTGGAAAGCCTTTCCTCAACTGATCCCGTGGCGATTCATGGCAAGTGACTACGTCGGTCACCAGAGTTCCCGTCGTCTGGATCAGCAGTTCGTGTCGGCTGCCTGGGATCCCGATTTGGCGGGAGTGATGCATGACCACGGGCTGGCTGTGGAAGAAGAGCTGGTTTTGGGCGATCTGCTCGCGGATTTACGCACCTGACCTGACAGCGTCCTGGCGATGTCGTGGCCGCGGCACCGGAAAATTCGTTCGGCAGTCTGTCAGGGAAAGGCGTCAAATGACTGCCGGAGGCTCGTCGCGGCCAGGCCGAGGCAGGGTGTGTGGCTCACACACACGTCCGTACATTTCGGGCCGCCGATCGGCGAACCGGTCAATGATATGTTCTCCTGGAACACGCGTGATACGTTTTTGGCGGGCCTGTTTAGGATCGATCGAAGCACGGAGCACGCACTCATCACGATGATCGGCAGAGGCCATCGTCTTTCCGACGGGATCACAGATTCGACTCATTCCGATAAAGTCAAAGCCTCGCTCTATTCCGACTCGATTCGCCGCGAGGAAGTAGATCGAGTTTTCCATCGCGCGGGTATTGATGGTGTGTTCGGCCAGTTGTTCGGCACCCGGCGGCCAGTTGGTTGGCAACACCACGATGTCGGCACCGCTGAGTGCCAGAGCGCGGGCGGCTTCAGGAAATCCGGCGTCGTAGCAGATCAACAGTCCCACACGAACTCCACCAGCATCAAACACTCTGAACGGACGATCACCGGGCGTGGTGAACCGATCGACGCCCAGCCACGGCAGGTGGACTTTCCGATATGAGCCCACGATGCCGTGTGGACCCACCAGCACCGCCGTATTGAAAATGTCGTCTCCGTCGAGTTCGATCATGCCGAACACGACGTGACAGTCATGTTTCAGGCACCGTTCCGCAACTGACTTTGTGAATGGTCCGTCGACAGGTTGAGCGTTGCGGACTGCTTCCTCCCGGGAACCGAAGCAATAGCCGGAAACAAAGCATTCCGGGAACACGATCAGTCGGCTGCCACGGGAGGTTTCCGTCGCGATATGTTGCTCCAGACAACTCAGATTTGCATCGGGATCTTCGATGACCACATCCGTCTGAACCGCGGAGATTTGCATGCTGAGGGTCCCGTCTCTTTCCGGTTCGGCAGCAATTGCCGAAACGCGACAGCTTTGGCATTCGGACTGATATCATCTGTAGCGATTGTGTCGATTTTGCCAATAAATGTCTCGCCACTGGTCGATGAGATTAATGATCGTATCCAGTCATTACTCGCACACGGCAGGCTCCGGCCTGGCGCAACTGTGTGAATCTCATACGGAATCAGAATCAGGGGTGAGTCCGGTGAAGCAATCACAAGGCCAAACAGGACTTGTACTGGCAGCCATAGTGGCATTTGCGTCCAGTATTTTTCTGACCGGGTGTCAAACCACCATTGGAGGGCAGACATTGCCCTCGCCAGGTTATCTGACCGATGATGTGCAGTATTTCCCTGCCGGTCCCGAGAACCCACTGGCAAACAAGGTCGCTGCACAGCGTAAGTACAACGCAGAACGGGCTTCGCTCGGGGAAAATCTGTCCGGCGGTGCTTACTAAACGCGTGTCGGCAGGTGGATCAGACGGTTTCCGTGGATTCTTCCGCTACAGCGGCAGCGTCGTCAGATTCGGTTTGATCCATGTCGGGTGCTTTTGAGATCCGGTAGAGTGGTTCGTTGCCGAATTTGGCAGAGCACCCTGGGCATTTGGCTTTGGCGATTGATTTGCCGGCAGCACCCCCCAGCTTGTTCCGCGCCCGTCCTGCTTCTGAGACGGAAATCCCGCAGGCCGCGCAGCGGTACCCCGTGAGCTCAAGCACGAAGTTGCTGTCGTTCCGGTAATAAACGACGTCTCGAACGGACTCGATCTTTGCCTGCGTGTAGTGGCAGAGCGGCGAGATGTGGACTTCGGATTCCGGGACCCCATTGGCTTTCACCGGTAACTCGATACCGGCCTGCTTCAGCTGCCGGGCAAACTGCCGCCAAACGCTCAGCGCCATGGAGCAAAACGCCTGCTTGCCATCATCCAGCTTCAATGGCAGGTAGACCGCGACGCGTCCTTCGCCAAAGACGGGAACACCGGCAAACATGGATTCGTGCGCCTGTCGGACCGGCTGGACCAGTCGAACGGAATTCAGCGCATCGACGGGAACAACATGCGATTCGCCATGAGGCAAATTACTGAACGCACCGGACTTCTCAATCTGTTCACGGTTTTCAGCACGGTTCCGGGCAACGTCACCTGTTCCACCGCGTGAAAAAAGCGATTTCTTCTTTGGAGGGCCGCCGAGCACGACCAGGTGCAGGCCTTCGCCGTCAAAGACGGCGTCCGCCGATTGAAAGGTGTTCTGCAGGCTGCCCGGCTTGAGCACCATCTCTGTGGGTGTGATCACATGGAAATGAACGTCATCGATCCAGTCGAGTTTAATCTGAGGAGCCTGTTCTTCGCGCGACTTCTTTTCTTTCCGGCGTAACAGAGGGACCGGAACGGATGCCTGACAACTGCGGCAACGAACCGATTTCCCCGCCTGTTCCTCACGCACTCGCAGCCATACGCCACAGGACGGGCACGGAATCAGGATGCGTTTTCGATTCATCGTCGCTTTTCTCTCTCGTTTTCGAACGTGGGCTTCCTTTTCCTGCGTCAACGCGATGTTCAGCAGCTCATCGGCGTTGGCATCCGAGGCCGACGGTGTACTGTCGGTGGAACGATTTTCGTCAGGTGTGGCGGTCTTCGAGTCAGGATCTGACGCTGCCGCCTCTGTCCCGGACGCCTCTGTCCCGGACGTCGCGCCTGCTGCAGGCGCTGCCGATTCGACGGACTGTGCAGCGGGACTGCCAGGGCCCAGTTCAAAATCCGTCTCGTCGGACTCATCTCCCTGCAGTGTGAATTCGTCCTCCTCAGCATCCAGAATCCGCGCATAGCCACCTTGACCGGGTCGTGGTGGAATCGTTTCGGTCCGTTCGCCGGCTGGGACATCGCTGAAAACAATTTTCTGAGGGTTCCCCACAAGATTCTTATACTTTTCAGCGACGTCTTCACGCATGAACGCATTGCATTTCCAGCAACGGACCAGACCAGCAGGCACCTCGTCTCCACATTTGGGACACTGCCGGACAGCCGTCGCCGTGCGTTCATGCATCGTGTTTCCGGAGGATTCGGCTCCCTCCCGGAAGGCATGACCACATTCGGGGCAGGATGTGGTATCAGACAGAATGAGTGATTCGCAACCGGGGCAGGTTTGAAAGTTTTCTGACATGAAGCTGCAGCAATTTCGGGTGTCTCGACCGCTGCCAATCACGCGCGATGAGAGGGGTATCGGTGTCGGTCAGTGAACATTGATTGGGATGACGATTTCGCTGGCGCACCTGAACATTGGCGCAAATGCTCTGCGTGACGACGAATGGACCATTGCCAGGAAACCTTCTACGTGCGTTGAGTCTTCCGTCACACCGCCACGTCCACAAGGACGAACCTGGAAAGCCGTCGCAGAGATTCTGACAACAGCAACCATCGCGGCATTTATTCAGGACAGTCCGTGCAGGCTGAATTCTGCTGGAGAAATCCCGCACACCCAGCCTACGCGGAAGAATACCGAAAATTCCTGCCGAATTTGACCGATTTCCTGCGGAATTGAGAGATCCGTTCGGTGACGGTATCTGGTTACCGGTCACGCTGGCATCTGTCAGCCATGTCCACCCCCTCTGAGCCTGGCAGGTGGGGTTCAGATGTCGTAACTTGTCCTGGATATTGACTTTATTGACCTGAACGGGCCTCAGTCGTAGACTGGCAGGGGCTTTTTCAATGGTTAATCGACGTATTTCATGGGTCTGCCAAGTGCCGATTTCAACGGGCGGAGCTGCCAGAATCGCTGTGGCGTGGTCTGTCAGGCATTGTTGGCAATGCACCCGTCATCCGGGAAACCGGTGTTTGTGGATTGGAAATACGTCAGAATGACGATCGCTGCCGTGTTGTGCTGGGAACGGCAAGTTCCTGTTGTGGGAGGGACCATGATGCAAATCGAGATTCACCGTCTGGTCAGTGTAGTCGGCGATGCTGCCGGCCGTCTGGTCACTGGGACCAGCTTCCGACGTTGCCTGACCGCAATTGTTCTGTTCGCGAATTGTCCCGGTCCCGTGCCGTTGCAGGCGTTCGGGCAGGGCCAGCAAAAGGACAGCGAGCAGGATCGAATCCTGATCGCTGCCGATGGCTGGCCCATCCATGTGACGTATCTTGAGGCCGACAAAGGAAAAGAAGCACCGGTGGTGGTGCTGCTCACTGCGGCCAACGGTAATGAAAAGCTGGAGGTGACACGGAAGGTCTGGACCGAATTGGCCAACCACCTCCACAAAAACGGGTTTGCTGTCCTTTCGGTCGATTTAAGAAAACATGGTGACAGTCAGCTCGAAGGAGTCGTCGAGAAAAGGCAAAAGAAGGTGATGGTCGTCGACTATCGCAACATGGTCTTCGGAGACATGGAAGCCGTGAAGGCATTTCTGCTGGAAATGCATGAGCAGGAAAAGCTCAACATCCGTAAGACCGCGATTGTAACCAGCGGTGCCAGTGGACTTGTTGGTGCGGCCTTTGCATTGAATGACTGGAATAAGCCACCTTATCAGGATGCTCCTTCACTCGCGGACCGCACTCCGCGTGGACAGGATGTTCGAGCGATGGTGATGTTTAGCCCGCGGAATACACGTGGGTTCAACATGGCAAAGATTCTGCGTCCACTCAGTATTCCGAAACTGGGAATCGCATTTCGGATCTACCATTCGTCGGAAGATGAGGCAGAAGAGAAGTTCGCGAAAAAAGTCTTTGGGTTTGTCGATCTGAAAGGCGAAGAGTACGACCAGCTGCGGTCGATTGAGGCGGCACCGGCGTCCGGAGAAGGTTTCCTGCAAGGGCGCGTGGGTCAGGCGGTTCAGAGTGATTTGACACAGTTCCTCAAGACCCACCTGACGGAATTGCCGAGTCCATGGAAGTCGCGCAAGAGTGCCCTGGAAGATTGATGATCGGGCTGGAGGCAACTCCCGCTGGCGGCTTGGGGACGACGACTGCCTGACTGCGTTTAACGTGCCGACCGTTTTCGGTGATGGTGACAGTACAGATCTGTGATTGCACTGCGGTTTGCCCTTTCCAGAGTGACCGCCACAAACTGTGATGTAGGTGGGCTGTCGCGGTTCACGGGACGATTTGTCAGGAATTCTGGACATAAGCGGATGGTACCGGTCACTCTGTCTGTCATTGAAGGTCTCGAACGGGGCCATACCTTTGATGGATTGATCCCGCCAATCACCATCGGTCGAGAAGAGGACAACGACATTCAGCTGAATGACGAGCGTGTCAGCCGCGTGCACGCAAAAATTCAGGAAGATCGAGGTCAGGTGATACTGACCGATCTCAACAGCACCAATGGGAGTCGCGTCAACGGCCATCCGGTTCAGCTGCGTGTGCTCAGGCCAGGAGATCACCTCCAGCTCGGTCGCTGCACTTTGCTGTTCGGCAGTGATCGTCAGATCGCAGAACGGGCTCGTCTGATGGGCGTTCGGATTTCCGCCCTGTCGCCTCTCAAGCATCCGGAACTGGACAGCTCAAGTGAGAGCGCGGTGGCAGCGGACCTGGTTGCCGAAGCCGATTTGACCGGCGAACATCTACAGCTCCCGTTGTTCCCCGACGGTCCGCCTCCGTTGCCAGAACAGCTCAATCCGGGGCAGGCCGCTCGCCTGGCGGACATCCTCGCCTATATTCACGAGAGGCTGAGTGAATTGGCGTTCGAGGGGCGAGAGCCGGAAGAGTCCGAGCTGGGAGCACTGATCGAGGTCCCGTGGGAGAACTGGCAGAATGCCCTCTTTCTGCAGCGCGATTTGGCAATCTGGCTGCGAAAGGTCGCTAATCCGGAGACCGGCTCCGGAGAGGACTGACTCCCGTCGCCGCATTAGCCCGGATTATTCATTTGAAATCCAGGCCGGACCCGGAGCAAACCCTTGCGGTGCCGGAACTTCGGTCGTCATGTGTTAAGATTCATGCGCGCACTTTGCGGTTTGCCATTCGATGGTTTGCGCTGTTCCGGCAACGCTCGCGACCTGCGGTCCGGCCTACATGAATAATTCGGGTTAGTGATTCTCGGAATTCTGTCGAACGGCGCGGAGTTTCGACACGAGACATGAATTCAATCGCGAGACCCGCAATAATCATCGCTGGGTCAGCCGGTCCGGCTGCCGCCATTCGTTTTCGGTCGACCCTCACTGCCGGCCCTCAGCTGTTGCATTTCCGAGGTCGCTTGCTGGCGGATCGTGATTGATGACGCTGAAATCGATTCATTGTTACTTTGTGACCACCAGGATTGTCACGACGTGTTCGTGACCGTTGTGCTCCTGCAAGCGGTGGAATCAAGCGAGAATATCCATGCCGATCAAGGTTCGTTGTAAGCAGTGCCAGACCGTGCTGACCGTCTCTGACAAAGCGCGAGGGCGAGCCGTCAAGTGTCGCCAGTGTGGGGGCCGCGTGCAGGTCGGGACGGGCCAGGGCAAGTCGCGACCGAAGGCGCAGAAACGGCGACGGCCGGCCAGCCCCGACAATCTTTTTGGCGGCCTTGACCTGAACGCTGCGGAGGACACCAGCCAAAAGATTTGTCCTTCGTGTACGAAAGTTGTCGACGAGGAAGACGTCGTTTGTTCGAATTGCGGGGTGACCGTTGAGACCGGGGTCCTGAGTGAACGCGAGCGGATCCGTCGCGCACGGAATGCGCCTCCTCCTGAGGAATTCTACGGTGACATTTGGGGGAATTCCTGGAAATTCATGCGAGCGAATGCCGGGTGGGCGGGGCGGACGGCCGTCGTTTGGGCGTTGACGGCCACGATGGCCATCTGTTCGGTCTTCACACTGGTCTGGTACATCGATAGTCGTGAAGCGGAACTCCGCAAGTCCGGCAAGGGCATGATCACAATCATGGATGACAGCGTCGTCATCGACCTGTCGAACGACCCCGAAAGCGATTGGGCTGAGTATGACGGCAAGCGTTACACGAAGTCGGGCGTGAACGCGAATCTAAAGCTCACACTTCCC
>JBDOMX010000292.1:0-11611 GCA_039831615.1 Planctomycetaceae bacterium | reverse complement strand
CAAAAATTGAAAGAAACAACTGCTTCCTTCTCCCCGGTGGGAGAGAAGGTGGCCGACGGCCGGATGAGGGGACTGTCGCCAATTTCAAAACAACCCCTCACCTGCCCTTTTGGGCGTCGCTCTCCCCCCTCTGATGGGGAGAGGAACAGCAGCCCGGCTTGGCCATTTGTCCCTCTCATCAACGGATGCACTCCCAGGCGAGCGGATTCGGGGCTTTCCGCGCCGCCCCTGAAGAATCCTGAATTCTGTACCGCAGCAAATGCGCAAGAAAAAAGACAGCCATCAGATGTCGACGGCTGTCAGCATGAAAACGGAGAGGGGGGGATTCGAACCCCCGGTCCGGTTGCCCGGACACAGCATTTCCAGTGCTGCACAATCGGCCACTCTGCCACCTCTCCTGATGTCTGTCTGTTCTCCGCTCCCGTCGATTGCGATCATCGCAGAAACTGTTCTCGATGCGTTGTCCCGGCACTCCGCGACGACAAATGCATGAAATCACACGCTCAGCAGCGAACCATACCCCGAATTCCCTCTGCCGTCCCACCCGAATGGCCCGTGGTGCAGGAAAATCTGACGGAAAATCGCTGACTCCAGCACCGATGGGGCGACAGCGCACTGGATTGAATTCAGCGAATGCAACAAGATCTGCTCGTATCGCAGGTTCGTTCGTTTTCTGGAATACGCACTCTGGACCTGCTATCCTCAAATATTCCGTCCAGCGCTCTTTGAGGCATTGTTTGTTGGTGTTTCGCCCATCCAGCTCCTGGTTCGCTGTCGTCTGGTGTGTGGTTCAGATTTGCGCGGCTGAACATGCCGGTGCGCAATCGTCGGGCGATGACTGGACCAACCTTCCGCCGCCCGCAGGCCGGTCCATCGGCTTTGCCGAGGATATCTATCCGCTGCTGCGCGAGCGTTGTTTTACCTGTCATCAGGGATCAAACCCGGACTCAGGTGTCCGCCTTGATCATCACGCCAAATTGTTGGGCGAGACGGATGGTCTTCCGCTCATCGTACCAGGTAACAGTGCTCACAGCCGCCTGATTCAACTGGTGTCCCGGAGGGCAACCGACACACGGATGCCTCCGCCGGATGCCGGGCCGCCGCTCAGCGACCAACAGATTGGACTACTGCGGGCATGGATCGATCAGGGCGCCAGCTGGGATGAGAAACTGCTGCCGGACCCGAACCTCGCCCTCGCGGCGAAGCACTGGTCCTTTCGACCGATTGTGCGACCGCCCGTTCCCGATGTCCGTGGTATGCTGCGAGACCACAACTCCCCGCTGGTCGACGATTCCGAAAATGTCCATCCGATAGATGCTTTCATTGGTGCCGTGCAATCTGAACACAATCTCACGGCAGCTGAATCCGCACCCAAACGAACGTTGATTCGGCGCCTGTATCAGGTGTTGCACGCCATGCCGCCATCACCGGATCAGGTCCGACAATTCACGGCTGATACTTCGTCCGTGGCCTGGCAGCTGCTCGTGGATCGTGTCCTGCATTCCGAACATTATGGTGAGCGGATGGCTCGTCACTGGCTGGATTCCGCGCGGTGGGCTGAATCCGAAGGCTTTGCGCAGAACAACGATCGGCCATTTGCCTGGCGCTATCGTGACTATGTCATTCACAGCTTCAATGAAGATAAGCCGTACTCGGAATTCCTGCGACAGCAGATCGCAGGGGACGAGTTGGAACCGTATGCCGACGAAAACCTGATTGCCACGGGCTATTTGGCCGCCGCACGGATCAGTGCCGATGATCTGCACTTCTATCGTGTGGAAAACGACATGTACACGGACATCGTCAATGCACTGTCCACTTCCGTACTGGGTCTGACCGTTGGCTGTGCACAATGTCATGACCACAAGTTTGATCCGATCAGTCAGCGGGATTTCTATCGTTTGCAGGCGTTTTTCAAACAGGGACTGCCAGGCAATGTGGTGCTGGCAGACGCTGTCCAGCCGGATGAACTCGAACAGACTGCTGCAGAACTGCTGGCATTTGATCTGCAGGTCCGCCGACGCGTGCTGTCAGTGGGGTTTGACGAGCAGTCTCCTTCACTGCGGAATCTGCTATACACTTCAGAAGCTGATCGGAGTCCTGCGGAGGAACGCACCTGTCGGCCGGCACAAATCAAGTTGAATATCCGCGTTGCCGGATGCAATGGTTTTCGGATCAGGAACGAGGAGAAGACAAAGCTTGAAGCCCTGCGGAAACAGCTGCAGGGCCTCGAGACTCAGGCCTCACAGGCGTGGGCGTTTTATTCGCCGGTGACCAGCCCGCATGATTTGTCGACGTTGCCCATGAAAGGCAATTTTCCGCTGCTCCACGACAGGCAGCGGCTGGCTGGCGGCCGGAGCTATCTGCTCGCCGGCGGACGAGTTTTTGAGCCGGTCGCGGTCGTGACACCGGGCTGGCCCACCGCGTTCGGTCCAACCATCTCGCCCCGACTTGAATCAAGGCCACGAACCGCCTTGTCTGAATGGTTGACCAGCAGGAGCAATCCGCTGACTGCTCGTGTCTGGGTCAATCGAATCTGGCAGATACATTTCGGGAAAGGTCTCGTGGAAACGCCGGGCAACTTCGGCGTAAAGGGCGGACGTCCGAGTCATCCGCAACTGCTTGACTGGCTGGCGTCCGAATTGATGGATCACGATTGGAGCACAAAGCATGTCCACCGGCTCATCGTGACCTCACGTGTGTGGCGACAGTCATCGAAAACACCAGGCCATCCCTCCGATCCGCAGAATCGCCATCTTTCACGCTGGCCGCGAAGGCGTCTTGAGGCAGAAGCGATTCGAGATTCGATGCTGGCGGCAAGCGGTGAACTGGATCGAACGGTTGGCGGTGTGGGGGTGCCGACTGCGGAAGAAGCGATCAGCGTTCGTCGGGGCCTGTATCTGTTTCAGAAACGCGATGCCCCCCCTGAGATTCAGCAATTGTTCGATGGGCCAACTGCAATGTCCGAAGCGTGTGTCGAACGTCAAATTTCGACCAGCCCTCTGCAGTCGCTCTATCTGCTGAACAACGATTTTTCCAGAGATCGCAGCCGGGCGCTGGCGAACAGAATCACGGCGGATTCCCCCGCAGACATCGACCGTCAGATCCAGCTGGGGTTCCGGTTGGCGCTGGGTCGGCAGCCCGATGAAATCGAACGCAAGGCGAGCCGGAACTTTTTCGTCAGGCACCACGATCGATCGACATCCCGCCAGGCGACAGGATCCACGAAGGCTGATCAGACGGCCAAACAGCAGGTTCCTGCCGCACACCCTGGTTTGTGGTTGCGAGCAGACGCAGGAGTGCTGTCCGGATCAGGTCAACTCGCAAAGGGCGCGGAAAATGTCGGTTCATGGATCGACCAGACCGTGGGAGACAATTCGTTCGCCGACAGGCTGATGCAGGCAACACGTCATCGTCAGCCGCGATTCGTGGACGGACCCTCCGAGAGGATCAATGGCCTGCCAGTCGTCCGTTTCTCTGGTGGGCCGTTCGGTCAGGCGGACCATTTCATTTCCGGTCCTGATAAACCGGAGCTGACGGTCACAGATGGCTACACGTTGTTTGCAGTGGTACGTTTCAACGGCAAGGGGCAACGGAACGAAGTGGTCTTCATCAAGGCACGCAATGGCGGAAACGACATCGCGGTGCTCGCTCTGATCAGAATGGCGTCCAGTGGTCAAATCTCCGTTGGCCAGAATATCGATGGCGCGTGGGCAGATCGCGTACAGAGCTCACAGGCTGTGCCCGATGGTATTCCCGTAATGATCGTGGCCCGCTGGAACGGTTCCAGGCTTGAACTCAATGTGCAGAATCACGAGGGTGTGTTCTCTGCCGACGCCGTGTCGCTGATCGGACAGACCGATCCCGGCGCAGGTGGTGAGGTCGGTGTTGGAGGCTACGTTGATGCCTTTTCGCACGACGGCGAGCGTCTCAACGGAGACATTGGTGAAATCCTGTTTTACGGGGCAGCGCTGTCAGATTCCGACATGGCAGGAACCGTTGAGTACCTCAAACAACGCTGGTTGGGTGAGCCACCGCCAATGTCGCCTGTTGAGCTGTTCAGCCAGACCCTGCTCAACGTCAATGAGTTTCTTTACATCGAATAGTCCGGCGTCAAAGAGAGGTCCGGTATGACCAGAATCTCCAATGCAGCCTGCCATGGTCGTGAGCTGGTTCCGGCGTCGCGGCGTGAGATGTTGCAGCGCTCGGTGCAGGGGTTTGGGTGGTTGGCCGCGTCAAGCTTACTTGCCCAGGATCAGGCTACGGGGCTTGCCGGAGCAATGCAGCAGCTCTCGCATTCTCCCACAGCGAACAATGTTGTGTTCCTGTTCATGGCCGGAGGCCCAAGTCACGTTGACACTTACGATCCCAAACCGGAATTGACGCGACTGGATGGCCAGACCACGCCCGAGAGTATTCAAAAGCACTTTCAGGCGTCAGCAGTCCAGGGCAACGGCACGCGCAGGTTAATGGCGAGCCCGTTTCGCTTTCGGCAGTTCGGCGAAAGCGGGCAGTGGGGCTCGACTCTTGTGGAGCAGACTGCCCGGCACATTGACGATCTGTGCATCGTCCGCAGCCTGCAGCATGACACTGTCATTCATGTGCCAGGTGAATATGTGATGACGACGGGGACCATTGGCGGGGACCGCCCGAGTCTTGGGGCGTGGGTGAATTATGGCCTCGGGAGCGAGAACCAGAATCTTCCCGGTTTCGTGGTCCTCGGCGGCGGTCCGCGACCGACCTGCGCCTCCGGTTTTCTTCCCTCGAGAACGCAGGGGACCATGATTCAGAATGCTGCCGACGGTATCCCGAACCTCAACATGCCGCACGGAGTGTCAGTGGAAGATCGCGAGGATCAGCTGGACCTCATCGGACGCCTCAATTCCCGGCACCTGCACCGAATTGCGAGCCCGGACACCGAACTTGAGGCGAGGATACGCAGCTACGAGCTGGCATTTCGAATGCAGATGGCGGCACCGGAAGCTTTCGATTTCGTGCAGGAAACCGAAGCCACTCGGCGACTGTACGGCCTGGATCATGACCAGACGCGGAAGGTCGGAACTCAGTGTCTGCTCACTCGCCGTTTGATCGAGCGCGGCGTCCGCTTCATCCAGTTGCGAGTGGACGGATGGGACTCCCATGATGACCTCATCGGGGGACACAGTGCGGCAGCGGGCAAGTCGGACAAGCCCATCGCCGGGCTGATCTCTGATCTCAGGCAACGCGGGTTGCTGGACTCCACGCTGCTGGTTTGGGGTGGCGAGTTCGGACGCACGCCAGGCGTCGAAAAGAAGGGTGGTCGCGATCATTCACCGGGTGGATTTACGATGTGGCTGGCGGGCGGAGGAATTCGCGGCGGGCAAACGATCGGTGCAACTGACGAAGTCGGCTACACGGCCATCGATCGCGTGGTGACCCCGGCAGACTTTCATGCCACAATCCTGCACGCCTTAGGCATCAACCAGCACGACCTGCATTTCGAACATCGCGGGCGGAAGGAAATTCCCACATTCAACGGTGGCGATGTCCTGCAGGAAGCATTTGCCTGAACCACGTGGCGAGGCCGCAATCGCCGAACCGGTTCATCTCGGTCAAACGACTCTCGCCGAGCGGCACTGACTGGTCAGTTTTTGCTCTGTTGAGCGAGATTCCTCTGATCCGGGTCTTCTGCCACGACCGCGATGAGACTCTCGCCGACAACGCGGTCGCCATTCTCGATGACGGTCACCCGCAGCGTCAGCGGCATATTGAGTGGCCCCACGCGGGGACCGACCTGCAATGACAACGAGCCCAGGTGTTCGTCAGGTGCCAGCGTGACCGCTGCAGCATCCAGTCCGCTAATATGGTCCGGAATCATGACCTCAACCGTCGCTGGCAGATTCAGCTTCGCATCACCACGCTGCACTTCGAATTCGATCTCGGATACTGACCGCTGCTGAATGTACACGGATGTCTGTTTGGCAACCACGCCCAGTCGCCCCGCCCTCACGCGAAGTGGGGCCTGAGCCGTTTCCCCATCTGTGTAAGCGACCTGGTGGCGATTTCCCTGTTCGTCGACGATTTCACCGATTCCCATGATGAGCGGACGACCTAATCGGTCACGAGACATCCCGGGCGGCAAATAGAACGGGAAATCGAATCGGTCCGCACCAGGAGGTATCACGAATTCTCCAGCATCTGTGACACCCTGCAGGTGCCGACGCTGTCGATCAGCGACCCGGACAGTGATGGGGCCCTCGTAATCACCTCGTTCGAGTCCGAACGGGTATCGAAACACGCCACCAGCATTTGCAAAGGCGTAATACGGACCGATCTTGTTGAATTTGAATGGTGTGGCGATGGAAACGCTAAGGAGGACGGAGTCAACAGCTTCGCCTGAATTGGCAAGCGTTTTGGTAGCCACCTCTGTAATCGTGCGGCCACCGTCAGAGTGAGTACCGCGAAACTGCAGCCGATGTCCACCAATCGGAGCTGTCTCCGATGGCTTGATTTTGATCGTGACTTCGTCCTTGTCGGCCGGGATCTCGAGCCCACTCAATTCTGTTTCGGCAGGAAGGCCATCGACATCGATTGCAATGGGGCCGGTGAGCCCACCAAATCGCTCAACGTGGATCGTGAGCGAAGCTTCCGTGCCACGCACTGCCGTGATCGCGTCGTTGTCAAAGGACAGGCCATACCCCGGGGCAGCCGATCCTGCCTGAAGCCGATACCCGAACTCAGGGCCGCCGCGCGACGGGAATCGGTCCTTGACGCGGACCCAATAGATCCCATCCTGAGCTGGTTTGAATACCAAATAGCGATCGGATGACGGAGTATTCTCCTTGACAGGCTGCGCTTCGTTCGGCGCCAAGACTGTTCCATTTGAGTCGACGATTTCCAGATCCGGTTCGAGATGCGAACCAAGTCGCCCGGCGGAAAGTCTTAATTCCAGTGGTTGGCCGGCGAGGGCCGCGATTGGCCATACGTCAACGTCGCCCGCACTATTGATACGTCCGTTGAGCATGACCGGCGCCGCAAGTGGAACGGTGCCTGACGCAGCATTGTTGGGTTCGACCTCAAGGCGTTCCGGCATGTCACTGATCTCCAGCCGCACTGGTTCAGTCCTGCGTCCGGTGATCGTAAGTGGCTTGCGAATGAAGTTGCCCTGGTCCGCAGAAAGATCAAGCGTCACTGAAGTCGTATTCGGCTCGGCCAGCCCATGATTCGGACGCAGACCAACCTCGAACTCAGTGGCGGCGCCTCGACGGCCACCAAGGGGATAAACCCAGGCGGTGCGCAAACCCTGGCGCACCGTCAGGCGGTAAACGCAGGCCTGGGTGCCGGCGTAGCCGACATCGTGTACATGAATTTCGTGCCTTCCGTCGTTCTGTGCCTGGAACTGAATGACCGGGTCGACGCTCTTTGTGCCGATGTCGTCTGCGATTTTCTCGCCAGCAGCGTGAACCACAATTCGTGCGTCGAGCGGCGAAAGAATGGATTTTGCATGCAGCTCAATTGTGTAGGTTTCACCACGTGACGCGTCGAACGTCCAGATATCCAGGTCGGCTCGCGGGAAAATCCGACCGTTGGCCGTCACGGGCACCGTGATGTCAATCGGCACCGGGTCGCCATCAATTTCCCGCTCAACCACCTCCGGGAGGTCGCCAATCACGAAAACTCGCGCGGCCGTGGCGCCCTGTGATGTCCAGACCCGCCAGGGTCGCCCCCCCAGCAGGGCATTTCCGGCAATGGTGACCAATCCCTGGTGATCTCTTGGATAGAAGTCAGGATCGCGGGCCGGAGCACCGGTCAGAATCGGGCCCTCGAACCAGACGGTTTCGCCGGTACGCAGACGTTCGAATGCCTGAACTCCGCTCCCCAACATTTCGAACCACGGGTCGTCCAGCAGAAACAATCCCCCGACGGTGATGTCCACCGTTTGACCGCGTTGCGCGCCAGCCGGAAAGATGTACGACGCCTCCGGCTGCGAAGTCTGTGAGTGAACGCCCTGCAGATCGATGAGGAGCAGAGCGACAACAACGCTGCAGGTCTTGAAGTGGTCAAGCGGCATGGGAATGGCGTGGGTGCTGCTCCGTTCGTCGGCGGAGCGATGCTCGATGGTGGAGGGATTTACAAAAGCTTACTGATGATCTTGCCGTGATTGACGATTTTGAAAGGTCTTCCATCCGGCGCATGGAATTCGTCGTCCGGATTAATTCCCATCAACTGGTGCACGGTGGCGGCGAGATCTTCCGGACCATGAGGGTCTTCAATGGGTTTGGAGGCATGTGCATCTGTCTTGCCAACGACGCGACCGCCCTGGACTCCTCCTCCGCCGATCGCCACAGTAAAGCCGGGGCCCCAGTGGCCTCGGCCCGCGCCGCCACCGATTTTCGGAGTGCGACCAAATTCACCTGTGACCACGACCATTGTTTTTTCCAGCATGCCACGATCTGAAAGGTCTTTGAACAGGGTCGCCATCGCGGCGTCGAGCGCCGGCAACAAGGGGTCCTTCAGGAGGGCAAAGTTTTCCTGATGAGTGTCCCAGTCGACGTGATCGATGGTCACGCAGCGCACTCCTGCTTCGACGAGACGGCGAGCCATCAGGCAGCTTTGGCCAAGTGTTGTGCGTCCGTATTCGTCGCGCAAACTGGCGGATTCGGCGTCAATGTTGAATGCCCGCCGGGCTTCCGCTGAGGCCATCAAGGCAACCGCCTTTTCGCGGTAGACACTGACAGACCGGGCCCTGCGATTGTGAGCTTCCTCAGCGGTGCGTTCAAATCGACCAAGTTTCTCACGCAACTCTGCGCGTGCATCAATCCGGGATGGCGAGAGCGTCAGAGGTGGCAGCAAATCCGGCACCGAAAACTCGGGTGCGTTCGGATCCGCCTGAATGACGAATGGGGCGGCTCCGGGGCCCAGATAAGCCGAACCTGCGCTGTTGTGCATCTTCGGAAGACAGATGTACGGCGGGACTGATCCCCGCGGACCCTTGAGGCGGGAAATGATTGATCCGTGCGACGGGCGCTCATTGTTAGGGAGCAGTTTTGAATTGAATGCAGGAGTCGGATGGTAGCCCGTCAGCATGTAGTGGTCGGCCAACCCGTGGCTTGAATTTGTATGTGTCAACGAACGTATGAGCGAAAACTTGTCCTGTTGCCGGGCCGTCCGCGGCATGTGTTCCGTAATTTCAATACCAGTGACATTCGTTGAAATCGGCGAGAACTCACCGCGAATTTCAACGGGAGCGTTGGGCTTCATATCGAACATGTCGATATGGCTGGGTCCACCCCGCAGGAATACAATGATCAAAGAGACATCGTCTTTATCATCGTGGATGCCCGACGCGCGCCGAGCGCTGGCGTGCGCCTGAGCCTGCAGGAGGCCGGTTGTGTCCCAATAAGCACCGAACAACGCGGCACCCCCCACCGAGAGCAGGTCGCGTCGGACAATCCCATCACAAAATCGAGATACTGAACGTCTGGTTCGTGGCATGATCCGTCACCAATCGGGGGCCGAGGTATCGCTGATTCCTGTCACTTAGGCTGGCGAAATTCCATCCACGTCCTGATCCGGACGCGGCCTGCCAATCATCCTGAAATCACCGCACAACGGAGGACGCCGGGCGGGGGCTGCTGGACACCAACTGAATATTCAGATGATATCATACAATTGCCTGGTCCCATTTGCAAAACCAGTCTCAGGGACGTCTCGGCGGGCAAAATGTTGTCCGAATGCCCTCCTGGTTTGCCAAAAACCGCAGAAATGGCCGGTTAGTCACGCCGATCACGAGGAGATCAGTGATTGAAGGAGAACTCCAGCGAGTTCATCAGACTCCAGGCCAGATCAACGGCCGCGTCTCGTCGTGAACCGGAATGCGTGGTAAAATACTCGTCGACCACCTGCCGCTCGGAATGACTGGGAAATCGACTGAGGAACGTTAAGTAGAGCTCTTCGGCGAGCAAACTGTTTTCGGGGGTGGCCCGAACGAGTTTCGACACTGTTCCTCCCTGGTGGTTTAGCCGGGCGAAGATCTCAGGCGAATTCATGATATGCAGCACCTGACCGACGCTCGGTTCGCTGCTGCGTTCGCACTGGCAGGCCGTCTTGCGTTCAGGACGTCCAAAGAGTCGCAGGAACGGGTGTTGCAGTTTGCTGTCCCAGAGCTCAATCGCGCGCGTGTCGGCCGCGGCACCATTAAACTGAGAAGGAACTCCGGTCGTTTGACTGATGGCGTCGAGCAGCACTTCGGCGTCAAGTGGTTTGAGCAGTGCCCGGGACGCGTTCTGGATATCCGACTCATTCGTGGGGTTGGGTTGTGCGGTACGCTGATAGGCGCGAGAGCTGGTGATCAGGCGAATGAGCGGCTTCATGTGATAGTCCTGCGATTGCAGGTAAGAGGCCAGTTTCCCCAAAAGCACACCGTTCGAGGAAGGATTCGTCTGTCGAACATCGTCGACGGGTTCCACCAGCCCTCGTCCGAAAAAGTGGGCCCATGTCCGATTTGCAAGGTTGCGGGCAAACCAGGGATTCTCTGGGGCTGTCAGCCAGTCGGCCAGAATCCGACGAGGGTCGTCGTCGGCTGGTGACGACAATTCTGCAGCTCCGAGTGGATGGGCGTCGACTTCCTGACCGGTCCGAGGGTGGACAGTCTTCACGCCGGGATCGATTAGCAGCACGTCAGCCATCGGTGCGGGCTGAGCAGAAATGGGGGCGAAGTAAGCGGTCATTCCGTAATAGTCCTGCTGGCTCCACCGATCGAACGGATGATGGTGGCATTCCGCGCATTCAATTCGGATGCCGAGAAAGACCTGCGAGAACGCACTGGCGCGGTCGCCCGGTTTGACGACGGCCTGATAAAAACCTCCTTGCGGCGATTCGTCCAGTGGCCCGTTGGCGGTCACGATGGCTCGTGCAAATTCGTCCATGGGACGATTTGCCGCCAGATGATCTCGAATCCAGCGGTAATAGGCGAATGCCCGACGTGGCCCTAAAACGGCACGATCGACATGGAGCAGGTCCGACCATTTGAGTGCCCAGTAGGTCGCGTATTCCGGCCGCTCAAGGAGCTGATCAACCAGGCGGGCCCTGCGTTCAGGATCGGTGTCAGAGAGAAACGTCCTGGCTTCCTGTGATGTCGGCAGCGTGCCAATAATGTCGACATAAACGCGACGCAGGAAATCGGCGTCGCTGACCGATTCTGATGGCAGGAGATGCAGTTTCTCCAGGTTCTTGTGGACCAGCGTGTCCACGAAACTGTTCTCCGGAAATTCCGGATAGGGGTGCACGGGTTCGTCGCGGGGAATGTACGAAACGAATGTATCCACGGCGCCAAGGTAGCTGGCCATGATGGCGACTTGCCCCGGCACTGCGCCAATCGTGACACGGCCGTTTTCATCGACCGTTGCCTGGCCGTCGTTGTTTGAGCGATATCGAGTGATGCGAGTAACATCTTTGAGACTTCCGTCGCTGAAGACTGCGGTGACGCGGAGCTGCTGTGTGGCATGCAGCCGGAGTTGTCTCTGGCCGGGGGTGATTTCAATACCGGCGATCCGCGGTGCATCGGCATCTTCGAAAGGAGCCCCGGCTGCCACCCAATCCAGCAGCACTTGATATGCATCCGAACCTGGCT
>JBDOMX010001222.1:0-11624 GCA_039831615.1 Planctomycetaceae bacterium | reverse complement strand
GTTCAGTGAAGGCGTCGACATCACTGCTGCTGTTCTCAATCAGCCGTGAGATTCGGCCCTGTTTGTCGGTCAGCTTTCGTTGAACAAGTTCGCCGTTTGACAGTTGCAGCACTTGAGCGAGATTCGGCTCGGCCGTCCGTTCACATTCACACGAAACGATTCGTTGCGGGCGGCCGAGCGTATCAAGGAAATACGACTGGAAGTTAGGGTCAGGCAACTCGATCGCCCGCGTCCCGAGCGGCACGCCGGTGAAACGTTCCTGTGTTCCGCAAACGTCATCAATGGCGTCCAGCAGAACTTCGGCCGAAAGGCGTTTCGACGGGTAGTGAGAAAAGAATCGAGTGTCGTTTGCATTGCCGACCGTTGTTTCCGAGCTGAGCTGAAACGCGCGAGAGACCATGATGACCTGCATCAATCGGCGCAGGTCATAGTTGCTGTGCACAAAGGCTGCTGCCAGTGCCTCGAGCAGCTCCGGATTGGACGGCGGGTTGGTTTCTCGCAGATCGTCGATCGGTTCGACCAATGCCGTGCCCAGCAGGTGGCCCCACGTACGATTGACGATATTGCGGGCAAACAACGGGTTTTGAGGCGATGTCAGCCATTCAGCCAGAGGCCGACGCAGATCACGTCCGGATGGCGTGTCCAGAGGAGCTTCGCCCAGTGGCGTCGGTGGAACCACCTGGCTCGTCCGCGGATGTTTGATGCTTCCCGAGCTCTTTAGTCTCACGACCGTATCATTACCAAACCCGCCGAAGTCACTGCTGCGCTTGGTCGTGACTCGTGTGAAGAACGCCGCCAAACCATAATAATCGGACTGGCTGTATGATTCGAACGGATGCTGGTGGCATCTGGCACATTCCAGCCGGACGCCCAGGAACACCTGTGCTGTTGTTTCCGCCAAGTCAGTTGGCTTGCTGGAAACCTTGTAATAATTGGCCTGCCCGTTTTGATAAATCGAACCTCGCGCGAGCAGAATTTCGCGGGCAAATTCGTCCATCGGCTTGTTTTCTCGCAGGGCTCCGCGGATCCAGTTGGCGAAAGCCCACATGCCGATTTCTCCGACCTTCTGCCGATTGTTCCTCAGCAGGTCGCCCCATTTCTGACTCCAATAGGCGCTCCATTCCTCGACGTAAACATCTCTTGCCGGATCGCCGGTCAAACCGAGCAACTCGTCGACAATTTCAGTTCGCTTATTCGGGTCATCCGATGCAAGAAACTGTTCCACGCGATCGCGCGTTGGCAGGGTCCCGATTGAGGCGAGAAACGCCCGTCGGATGAACTGCTCGTCGCTGCAGATCGGCGAAGGTTTCAGGCCGATTTTTTGCCATCGCGATTTGACGTGGTCGTCCACGAAGTTCTGCGGTTGAAAATCGGACAGGTCAACATCGTCAGCAAACGGACGAATGATGGACGAAACCTCCGCCTGCCCGCCATACCGAACCATAATCGCTGTTTGTCCCTTACCTGTCGCGGTCAGATAGCCTCCACGCGTGACCTCTGCGATCCCCGTCCCCAGACTGTCGTATCGCGCGATGTGCGTCACGTCGCGCCCCGTACCGTCGTCGAAATGCGCAACAACCCGCAACTGCTGACCTTCGTTCTCCTGATATTCACGTTGACGCGGCGTGACTGAGATGTCAGTTAACCGTGGTTCATCCTCGACGGGTCCGGGCGCCCCCGTGTGGAGCCAGACCTTGAGAGTTTCATATTCAGGCGACCCGGATTGCATCCGTCGTCCACCGCCATGCGGAACGGTCAACAGAGCCTTCCTGAGAAGAAGGCTTTCGGTGGGTGCAATCACTGAAACGCGGCGCTGGCTCCTGCCGCGGACGATCGACGGATGGTCCTCATCCGGAGCGAATCCGAGGAGCGAGAGTTTAAAGTTCCCCTGACCAAACTGCGCACCGTGGCAGGCCCCCTGGTTGCAACCCGCTTTTGTAAGTGTCGGAATAACGTCTTCAGTGAAGCTGACAGGCTGGGTGGACCCGTTCACACGAACGACGACCCGGACGTCGGCCGTCATGGTTCCGGATATCACGCGAACGACTGCTGCCCCATTTGTTCGCGGCGTAATCTGACCTGTTGGAGAAACGCTCGCCACCCCCGGTGACAAACTCTCATATGTCGCGATGGCGGTCGCATCGCTTGTGCGGCCACCATCGCCGCCATCGATCGAAACAACAAGCTGCGTGCGATCGATTTCGCGAGTGAGCACGACTTCAATGGGCTCAACACAGATCATGGCGGCTGCTGCGACGACGCCTGCAGTGGGAGCGCACAGGCAAAGCACCGCGCTGAACTGGATGAACCCCGTGCGCATGGTGCGGAAGCTGATTGTCAACAGATGATTGCGAAACAAATGATGCCCACTTCTTCCTGTTCCTGTCGAGGCCGATCAGAATTCGCTGTCAGGCTCGATGGAGTGTACCGCAATGAGAATACGGTTTCGCATCTTCCCACTGGCCCCGGTGCTTGAAGAGCAGTATTATATCAAAACAGGTCATTGACTCACCAAAAATGGGCCATTCATCGTGTTGAATCTGTTTCCACGGCGATATTCTAACTGTCAGGCTGGCGAAAGACGTTCATTTCTGATGCGGGTTGGCTCCTTGACCGGACTGGGCCTGTCGCTGGACGGGGCGCTGCGCGCCCGTGCGGGTTCAGAAACCAGCGCAGCGGATCTGAACTGCATCCTGATCTGGACTCAGGGTGGAACCAGCCACATCGACTCAATCGATCCCAAGCCGGAGGCCAGTGCGGATATCCGCGGAGAGTTTTCAGCGATCTCCACGGTGGTGCCTGGGGTGCAATTCACCGAGTTGATGCCGCAGTTTGCCAAACGGCTGGACCAGTTTTCGGTTCTTCGAAGCCTCAATCCGCGTAATGGCAGCCACAGCGTGGCGGACGCCATCATGTTGTCCGGCAAGCCGTTCAATCAGACAATCACCTACCCGTGTTTTGGTTCTGTGATTGCGAAAGAGAAAGGCAAGCGAAATTCGCTGCCACCGTTTATTCAGCTCGGCTCGAATGTCGACCGTCGTGCTCGAGGCGGACTGGCCGGTTACCTGGGAATCGAACACAATCCCTTTGAAGTGCCGGGAGATCCGAACAGTGAGAAGTACACAGTACGCGATGTAACGCCGCCTGGTGGCCTGCCGTTGTCCGTATTCGACCGACGTCGACGTGCTCTTGCGCTGCTTGATAAACTGCCACGCAAAACCGACGAGAATGCCGGAGCTCTCGAGGCAACCGACAAATTCTATCAAAATGCGTTCGAAATCATTTCCTCGCCGCAGACGAAAAAAGCGTTTGATCTCTCGGCGGAAAAGGCGTTGACCCGTGATGCTTACGGGCGACATTACTTCGGACAAAGCTGCCTCCTGGCTCGACGACTCATCGAATCAGGTGCTCGATTCGTCACAGTCAGCAGCGGCGGCTGGGACACTCACAGCAACAACTTCACGACCTTGAGAAAAAAACTACCGCCAGTCGACCAGGGAATTCCGGCTCTGATTGATGACCTTAAGGAACGCGGCCTGCTTGAGACGACATTGGTGGTCTGGATGACGGACTTTGGCCGCACTCCGGAAATCAACGCCAACGCCGGCCGCGATCATTCTTCGACAGCAAGCTACATCTGCATGGCGGGAATCGGCACGCCGCGAGGTGCCGTCATCGGACGGACCGATCAGACCGCCTCACGCATCGAAGGCAAAGAGTACTATGCCCACGATGTCGCCGCGACCATCTATTCAAAGCTCGGCATCCCGCTCGACACCTCTCATGTTTCGCCGGACGGACGACCGATCTGGCTGTGTGAGGGTCAGCCAATCACGGGATTGATGGGTTGAGCGCGCAGACGGAATCCCCGTCCGTCCGACAGAAAATGCTGTGAGTATCCCTGCATGACACGAATCATCCTGATCGCCAGTGTTGTGGCTGCATGCGAGGTGGCCACTGCGAACGTGGGGTTTCGCCAGCTGACAACCATTCATCCGGTCGCCGTACAACGCGGCTCGGAGCGTGTGGTTCGCTTGCGCAGCAACTTCACGCTCGACGACTCGTATGCCACGTTCTTTGATAAACCTGGCATCACCATGACACTTGCCGAAACCGAACCGATCGAAGCGCCGCGTAAAAACCGAGCTTCGGTTGGTACTCCGTTCCGCTTTCATGTCACGGTGCCCGAAAACCAGCCAACCGGCGTTTACGAACTCCGAGTCGCGACACCTCAGGCGGTGTCGAGTATTTCCCATCTGCTGGTGACTGATTTTCCGGTCGTTGAGGAGACAACGGACGGAAACGATTCACCTGAGTCAGCCCAGCCGGTGTCACTGCCTTCCGCTGTTTGCGGAGTGTGTAAGCACAACGAAGACGTTGACTACTTCCGCTTCACCGGGGTTTCGGGACAGCGAATCACGGCCCAGGTCTATGCTCAACGCGTGTCCGAGTGCATCCACATCATGCTCGTGAAGCACCCGGTCTATCATATGAATCCGATCCTCACCCTGCTCGGTCCGAACGGTCAGGTCGTTTCCGAAAATGACAACTTCTACGGAGGGGATTCGTTCCTGCACGCAGAGCTGCCCGAGGATGGCGAGTACGTTGTTCGAATTCGAGACGTTCGCTACGCCGGGAGCGAGAAGTTTTCTTACTGCCTCGAAATCTCGGACCGGCCGTTCCTGAAAGCCATGTTTCCGCTGGCCGTGCAGCAAGGCAGGACAATCAACGCCCGGCCGGTGGGTTTTGGCTTCGACGAGTCCTCATTCGTCAGCATCACGGGCACCGACGAATCGCCTGGCGTCTGGCATCCCTTTCGCTGCCAGACTCCGACCGGTGCGACGAACGAAGCGCCGGTGCTGACGAGTCCTCATCATCAGTATACTGTGGGAGCTGGAAGCGATGCCCTTGAGTCCGCCACAGGGATCGAATTGCCATGTGGCATCAGCGGCCGGGTGGAAAAGCCCGATGGAGCACAATACTTCGCATTCGACACCATCAAGGGGCAGCACTGTCAGTTCGAGGTCGAGGCGCACCGACACGGTCTGCCACTGGACAGTCTGATCGAAATATTCGACAGCGACGGCAGGAAGCTCGCCGAAGCAGACGATTCACGTCATTCACCTCACGCGGGCGCATACACCGCGAAGGACAGTCTCCTGCGTTTCCGGGCGCCCGCAGATGGACGGTACTTCCTGTCAGTCCGCGACCTCAATGGCGGCGGCGGCGAGCACTACGTTTACTATTTGCGTGCTGAGCTGGATGGACCCGATTTCGAACTGTTCGGCGAATACTACTACGCCATGCTTGCGCCGGGCACCCGGATGCTGTGGTTCGCAGGAATCAAACGGCTGAACGGATTTGACGGCTCGGTTGATATTGAGATCGAAGGTTTGCCGCCGGGAGTAGAATTGACGCCGGCCTCCATCCCTGCCGGAATGAATCACTGCGCGCTCATTCTGTCGACTCACGTAGATGCAAAGATTGATGCCAGCCTGGTGCGCGTCATCGGCAAAGCCACCGTGAGCGGCGCGGGTGGTTCGCCGCAGGAAATTGTGCGGCAGGGCATGGTCACGTGCGAATTGCAGCAGGGTGGAGGCAGTGCCCAGATCCGCTGGCCCTGCAAAACACAGATTGTCGGGATCACCAGGCCACTTGACCTCGTGCGCGTCGAGGCAACCCCGACGCAAATCGAGCTCAAACCGGGAGAAAGTTCAGAAATCAAACTGCGAGTCGTCCGGCAGGACGGCAACTCCGATCCCGTCACCCTCGCCATGAGCCACATGTACTACACGAACAGTTGTGGCGACCAGTTGCCACCAGGCGTGACACTCTCCAGCAAAAGCCGAACGCAGCTTAAGGGAGATGAGTCTGAGGCAATCATTGTTCTCGAGGCTGCCGAAAACGCCTTGCCGGTGACGGACCTGCCAATTGCCGTGATGGCCCGCGTCTACGTCACTTACAACATCAGCACGAATTACGCATCGACTCCGGTTTTACTGACGGTGAGCCCTGCGAACTGAGAACAGGGATCGTGACATTTCGAAAACTGGTCTATCGTTCAAGGGGCAACGGAATTTCCTGTCCTGCAGCCGCGCTGCGGGCGACGGCTTCCGTGAATTCCATGTACCGAACTCCTGTCTCAAAGTCCGTGAACTCAATCGGCTTTTCGCCGCGAATGGCGTCGATAAAATCGGCTTCGACGCGCCAGCCACCCTGCTTGTCCTCGGGAACAGCAATCTCCGTGAGTTCGTCATCATCCTTGCGAGCGCCCAGGAGACGATCCTCAGGGGCGCACAGACATTGCAGTGTACCGTCGCTCCCGAAGATACGTATTTGCAGGGGAGGCGCATGGTGCATCACGCCGCTGAGATGATAGATTCCGCGGGCACCACCCGGAAGTTCGGTCAAGACGTGAACACTGTCCGGTGTACCCACGTCGCCCGTCCCACCTGTCCGGGGATCTGGTCGCTGCGACGTGAACGTCTGTGTTTGTGCAAGGACCCGCACTGGATTGGGCACCCAGCGGATGAGCGTTTCGTGAAGGATCCCCATCGTGAGCATATTCAATCCGCTTAACTCTGCCGACTGACGCCAGTGCAGTGGCGCCGACGGATCTGCACACCCCGCATTGCAGCCCAGGACGACGACTTCGCGCAGGTCGCCCACATAGCCGTCGTCCAGCAGTTCCTTCACCGTCTGGTGGACCCGGAGACCAAACGGGCTGGGAACAATCTGTGCCACAAGGCCTGCATTCTGTCGGCTCGCCTCAAGCATACGATGAGCTTCGTCCGCGTCCCGGGCCATACGAGCTTCAACAAGGACGTGTTTCTGTGCCTGCAGCGCCGCAACTGTAATGTCGCAGTGCAAATACGGCCACGTACCGATCACCACGGCATCAATGTCGTCATCGGCAACGAGCTCCTGCCAGTTGTCGAAGGATTTAGGAATTCCGTATTCGTCGGCGGCCTGTTTCGTCGACTCCGGTCGACGATTGCAAACACCTGCAATCTCCACGTTTTCGCAGGCCCGCAGCCCAGGAACATGGTGCAGTCGCGTATTCGCTCCAAGCCCAACAATTCCCACGCGAATGGTATTCATCCTTCAATCCTGTCATGTGTGTGCGCGGCATGGCCGCAAACGGACGTCAGCCGCCGCTGGCAGGCCACCGAACCGCGGGCTCGGTCGTGACACTGGAACACGAATCCGCTGCTCGAACAGTGAAGTCTATACGAGAACAACGGGAACAAAAGCGTCTCGGGAATTTGGCCAGAAGTGCGCCACTGACCCAGTTCGGCCACGATCAGGCGATCACTTGATGCACAACCCGCCGAGCCTGAACACCGGTGAGTCGTTGATCAAGCCCGTCCTGAAAGAACGTGAGATGCTCGTGATCCATTCCCAGCAGCTGCAGAATCGTCGCGTGAAGATCTGAGACATGCACGCGGTTTTCAACCGCCATGAAGCCGACTTCATCGGTCGCACCGATCGCCTGACCACCTTTCACGCCTCCTCCGGCCAGCCACATCGAAAACCCGTAGTGGTTGTGATCCCGGCCTGGTTTGTCAACTCCTTCACTGGTTGGCGTTCGGCCAAACTCGCCCCCCCAAATGAAGAGAGTGTCGTCCCACATGCCGCGGCGTTTAATATCTGACATCAATGCAGCAATCGGCTGGTCAATCTCATTGCTGTGTCGGCCGTGGTTGTCGATCACATCTTCGTGAGCATCCCATGAGTCCGCACCACCTCCCGAATAGAGCTGGACGTAACGAACGCCACGTTCCAGCAGACGCCGCGTGAGCAAACACTGCCGTCCAAAAAATTCCGTTTCCTGCCGGTCGAGTCCGTAGAGCGTCTGTGTCTCGGCAGTTTCTGATGCAAGATCGACCGCCTCCGCTGCACCCTGCTGCATGCGGAAAGCCAATTCATAGGATTCGATCCGTGCCGCGAGTTCCGATTCAAATCCGCGCTGTTCCAGATGTCGCCGATTCCAACGTCCGAGTAAGTCCAGACTGCGCCGCTGCGTTTCGTTCCCAACATCGTCCGGAGCATCAAGGTTTAGAATGGGCGCCCCCTGACTGCGAAACAACGTTCCCTGCAACGCCGCCGGCATGAAGCCGGATGTCCAGGCTGCGGCTCCCCCGCGCGGACCACCACGATGGTCAGTCATCACGACATAATTGGGCAGGTTGTCAGCCAGCGACCCGAGACCATAATTGACCCACGCCCCCAGACTGGGTCGCCCGGTAAAGATACTGCCACTGTTCATCTGCAGAATACCGGGGCTGTGTGTGGGCGTATCAGCATGCATCGAACGGATCACGCAAAGATCGTCAGCATGCCTGGCGACGTTCCCAAAAAGGCTGCTGATCTCTAATCCGCTCTCACCATGTTTTTTGAATGGGAAGTGCGATGGCGTGAGTTTCCCGACCGCGCGACCATTCGATCCGATTTGCAGATTGCGGTGGTAATCCTGACCCGCATATTTTTTCAACGCCGGTTTGTGATCGAATGTATCAACCTGACTCGGACCGCCGTTCAGAAAAAAGAAGACGACCTGTTTGGCCTTCGCCTTGAAATGCGGCAGGCCCATCACCGGCTGTGTCGTTTTCCTGCCGTCGGCCAGCAATCCTTCGGAAGTGAGCATCTGGATGATCGGAATGGTGGCGAAGCCCCCACCCCACTGCCAAATGAATTCGCGGCGGGTCCGACAACAACGAGTTGCATTTGCCAGATATTGCGAAGGGACCATCATATGCTGTCTACTTTCCGCCGATTCGATTCCTGTCGGTCTGTCGCCACTTGCCACGACAAGTGGGAACCGATCCTGTCAATCCAGGGCGTTTTTGCATCCGCTGCGGATTTCAATCGGTGTACACGAACTCATTGAGGTTGAAAACAAGTCGACACATCCGGGCGAGCGCCTGTGTCTGAACCACTTCCTCCGTAAGATTCTCCGGAGATACACCGGTTTCCGTCAGCAGATCCTTCGTCTCCTGCTCGACGAACTCCGTCAGTGACGTGACTTCATCCGGCGTCGGTGCACGACTCAGGCCAAGCAAACATGCGAGTTCGATCTGATCGGATAAACCGCTACCCGCTTCACGTCGGAGCCGTCTGGCGAAATGCATCGATTGACGAGCAACAAATTCGCCATTCAATAATTCGAGTGCCTGCGGAGCCACGGTCGTGATGTCTCGGCGAGCCGAACTTTGAGTCGTATCACAAAAGTCAAGAGTTTCCAGAAAGGGAACGACCAGGCTGCGTTTGACGTAGGAATAGATCGTTCTGCGCGACGCGTCCCGTTCGTCGAAAGGCTTCCAGACTTTCGCTGGATCATAGCCACTGCGTAAAGCGGCTTCAGGGATTCTCGGATACATGCCGGGGCCGTAAAGCTGGCGATTCAGCTGACCACTGACCTGCAGGATGGAATCGCGAATCGCCTCCACTTCCAGTCGGCGGCGTGGAAAATGTGACAGCAACCGATTGTCAGGATCATGTCCGGCGTTTGGGGGACGAGGCTGTTTGCTCATCTGATACGTACTGCTCGTCATGATTAACAGATGCAGCTTCTTCAATGACCAGTCTGCGTCGTGGACAAACCAGTGCGCCAGCCAGTCGAGTAAGGCCGGATGGCTCGGCTGAACCCCACGATTGCCAAAATCATTCGGCGAGCGAACCAGTCCGACTCCAAAATGAAACTGCCAGATGCGATTCACAATCACCCGACTGGTCAGCGGATTGTCATCGCGGGCGATCCAGCGACCCAGCGAGATGCGCCGTCGACTCGTCAAGCCATCCGGCCACTCGAATTCCGGTTGCACAGATGTCATTGTTTGGCCAACTGCCAGGGGCACCGCAGGTGAAACAATCTCGCCAGGCTGCTCCGGGTTACCTCGCTTCAACAGGTGTGTGACTGGTGGTTCCGGCGATGGCTCGTGAAAGAAGTATCCCGCCGGGTACGCAAATCTGTCCTGCAGGTCGGTGATTCTTTCAATGGCCGCTTCAACCTCCTGCACTGCACTCTTTGACAGGTACCTGCCGGCCAGCATGCTGTTGCCGAAAGCCGCCGCAAGTTCGGCGTTGATCTGCGAGTCGGATCGCTGCAACAACTGCTGTTGGGCAGTAGTCCGACCGTTGACGGAAAGCTTTGCCGCCGCGATGACGTCTGCGGACAACTTCGTCTCGCCGGACTCCAGGATTGCCTGCAGTAATGGCGACTGCAGCTCACGGACACGTTGCCGCAGATCAGCAATCTGCTGGTCCGCGGCGTTCTTTTCTTTGTGCTTGCTCGGCGGAACAGCAGGGCGGGTTAATTCAGTACGACCATTCTTTGGTCTGACCAGTGGATGAAATACCGCGACCATACTGTAGTAATCCCGACTGGAAAGCGGGTCGAACTTGTGATCGTGGCATCGAGCACAGCCCAGAGTCAGGCCGAGGAACACCTGCGCTGTGGTGCTGACAAGATCGTCGAGTTCATTGAATCGCTCGGCCACAACCTCGCTCGGCTGCACGGATGCTCCCCGCTCAGCATCCCATGGACCGACCCGCAGAAATCCTGTGGCAATGACCGTTTGTGGAGACGCATCTGCTAACTCGTCGCCGGCAAGCTGCTCAAGCACAAAACGATCGTAAGCCTTGTCCTCGTTCAGTGAACGGATCACATAGTCTCGATACTGCCAGGCAAGCGGTTTGTCGCCGTCGACTTCATAACCATTGCTGTCCGCGTAGCGCACAACGTCCAGCCAGTGTCGCGCCCACCGTTCTCCGTAGTGCTGACTGGCCAGCAATTTTTTCAGCAGAGCCACGTAGGCTGCTTCAGGATCTGCCTGATTCTGTACTTGAAATTCATGCAGCTGTTTGAGGGTCAATGGAAGACCGGTCAGATCGAACGCCACTCGGCGGGAGAGGGAAGTGGCATCGGCGGACGGAGCCGGCTCAACGTGTGTACCTTCCAGTCGGGCCAGCACAAACGCATCAATCGGATTTCGCACCCATGCCACATTGCTGACGGTCGGTATCGCGGGACGCAACACCGGTTCAAACGACCACAGGTCTCGCTTGATGCCGTCGATCGGGTCCACGCCGTCCGGCCAAACGGCACCGGCATCAATCCACCTGCGAATCAGCACCAAGTCGCCTGCTGTGAGCTGTGGCCCTTCATCCGCCGGTGGCATGATGCGACCATCGGGGTCGTCAGCTGACAAAAGCTGCATCAGGGGACTGTCGATGGCCCGGCCCGACAGAATGACCGTCCCGTTGTCGCCCCCTCGTAAGGCGTTCTGTTTCCGATCGAGCCGCAGCCCTCCCTCCTGCAGATCCCGCCCATGGCATTTGTAACAATGCTTTCGGAACAGGGGCTGAATCTGGCTGACAAAGTCAACTTCGGCGGTATCGGGCTGTGGCTCCGTTGCCAGGCTGGCAATGGAGCACATCCAGTGCAGCACGAAGACTGTGATACCAGGCATCGATTTACGTGGAATCGGATACATAGCTAGTGTCTGACCGGAAACATTTTGAGCAGATAAAACACGGTGAGAAATTTGAAGAAGTCCCCTGAAGATTGAACCACTTTCGTAGTTCACGCGTTGAATTCGTTGACGAAACCCAATTCACGCAAA
>JBDOMX010001072.1:0-2631 GCA_039831615.1 Planctomycetaceae bacterium | reverse complement strand
CGGCCGAACTCACGCCGTGAGCCAGCATCTGGAACATCGCTCCGCTGATTCCCATATTCCACATGTCAGGATTGACGGTTTGTCCGGTGCCTTCGTTGATCTTCCAGACGGCCAGACCAACCAGCACATATCCCATGTGACTCACGGAACTGTATGCCACGAGTCGTTTGAAGTCGGTTTGTGCCAAAGCTGCGAACGCACCATAGATGATGCTGATCACGCCGATCGCGACCAGAAACCAGGCGGCGTAGTACGCTCCATACGGACACAGTGGAAACGCGATTCGAATGATTCCGTAGCCGCCCATCTTCAGTAACACCCCGGCCAGGATCATGCTGATCGGAGTCGGTGCTTCGACGTGTGCATCCGGAAGCCAGGTATGAAAAGGGACAGCCGGCATCTTGATCGCAAACCCGATGAACAGCAGCACGAAGGCCGTGATCTGCATGGACGGACTGAGGCCAACGGTGAGGTGTTCGCTGCTGCCCGTTGCAACTTTTGCCAGCTCAATCAGATTAAAACTGTGTTCCTGCCCTCCAGTTGTGAAGTACAGCATCAGCAGGGCGATGAGCATCAGCACGCTGCCGGCGAGGGTGAACAGAAAGAACTTGATGGCCGCATACTCTTTCCGAGGCCCCCCCCAGACACCGATCAGGAAGTACATCGGCAGCAGCATGACTTCCCAGAATACGTAGAACAGAAAGAAATCCAGTGAGAGGAAGACACCCATCATTCCGCTTTCCAGTAGCAGAAAGAGGATGAAATATCCTTTGTGCATCTTATTGATGCTCCAGGAAGCGACAGCCGCCAACATACACACCAGACCTGTAAGCAACACGAGCGGCAGACTGATACCGTCGACGCCGAGTCGGTAGTAGACGTTCCAGGACGGAATCCAGTCCTTGACCACTTCAAACTGGATGGCGGGATTCTGAAAGTCGAACTGGACGTAGAGCACCAACGACAGGAAAAACGTGATGATGGTTGTGACCAGCGTGAAGACCCGCAGCTGATCCACCGCGCGACCGTCCATGAATGCGATCAGCAAGGCGCCGATGGCAGGAGCGAAGATGATGAGCGAGAGAAGGACTGTAGGGTTCATGAGTTAACCACAGTGTTGGCTGGTTATCAGCAGTTGACTGACCGACGAGGTGCCGACTGAACAGGAATCAGTTAGGGAATGTTGTGTACAGCACTGCAAACAGTGCCACCACACCAACCACGATGAACATGACATATTGTCTTAAGCGACCGGTCTGGACGACCCTCAATGAGCTACCGGCAGAAAACGTGGCTCGACCGATGAGGTTGACAAGACCATCGATAAATTTTTCATCGAACGCCCGGTCCCATTTGGCAGTGATCACCATCACTCTGGCGGATCCATGCACAATGCCGTCGATGATCGTACGATCGAACCAGGCGAAGAGCGCGGCGACCTGATGCACTGGCTTCATGAAGAGCGCGTCGTACAGCTCGTCGAAATACCATTTCTCTGACAGGAACCGATGAATTCCAGACAGTTGCCGCTTCATGTCGTCCAGGTTCACGGCCTTTGTGCAGTACAAAACATAAGCCAAAAGTGTTCCAGAGGCCGCCGCAATCAACGCCCACAAACCCGCAATATCATGAACCGTTTTTCCTGGGTCACCTGCATGAACTGCATGATGACTCGGTAAAGCGAGAGCACCATCAAATGCTGCCGGCACTCCATTGGCCACATGAGCGGGCTCGCTGCCTCGCAACAACAGGAACAGTTTTCCGTCCTCTCCACCGGCGGCACAGAACGCTGCAAACACTGAAAGGATCAGGAGCGGTGCCGTCATGATCCAGGGAGATTCATGAGCGTGATCGTAAACATGCTGATCACGAGGTTCCCCCGCAAAGGTAAAGAACCACAGTCGAAACATGTAGAACGCAGTAATACCAGCAGTCAGCAGCGGCAGGAGGAACAACAGGAAATGAGACGGATTGGCCTGAATGAATGCGAGGCCCGTGGCAACAATCGCATCCTTGGAGTGATATCCCGAAAATGCGATGACTCCCGGGATCGACAGGCCACTAATGGCGATCACACCGACCAGCATCGTGTAGGCGGTGATCGGCATCTTTCGGCGAAGCCCACCCATTTTTGGCATTTCCTGTTCGTGGTGACAGCCGTGGATCACGCTGCCGGAACAGAGGAACATCAGCGATTTGAAGAACGCGTGAGTGATCAGGTGGAACATTCCGGCTGCCCAGCCAAACACGCCCAGTCCCAGCATCATGTATCCGAGCTGACTGATAGTGGAATAAGCCAGCACCCGTTTGATGTCTGTGGCGACCACTGCGATCGTCGCGGCCAGAAACAATGTAATGGCACCGATATAAGCGATCGTCAGCAGAACTTCCGGGACGAACATCGGATAAAAGCGACCGACCAGATAAACACCGGCTGCCACCATGGTGGCCGAGTGCACCAGTGCGGAGACCGGAGTTGGACCTTCCATCGCATCCGGCAGCCATGTCTGCAGCGGGAACTGAGCACTTTTCCCGATGCACCCTGCGAAGACTCCCAGTCCGGCGACAACCAGCAGGCTGTAGGGAATCGCACTGTGCTCACCATTGTGAGTGGTGACGGTGACTTCACCG
>JBDOMX010000960.1:0-11639 GCA_039831615.1 Planctomycetaceae bacterium | reverse complement strand
GATATCGAATTCTCCCCCTGCGGCAGCAGAACCGCGTCAAGCCGCGGTGCCCGGTCAGGTACACAGGCCAGACACAGACCATTCACGGATTCAGTTGGTAAGTCCTTGAGGCTGTGGACTGCAAGATCAGCACCGCCGTCGAGAACCACACGCTGCACTTCACGCGTAAACGCTCCGGTACCCCCAAACTCTTTCAGCGGGGACGTTTGGTCTCCGTCACCACGAGTGCGGACGTGAATCAGCTCCACGCCTGGAGCCGATGGCAACTGACTGAGGCGGCCCGCCAGGTATTCCGCCTGCCACAGAGCCAACTTGCTGGTTCGCGTGGCAATTCGAATTGTGTGTGATGACATTGTGCTGCTGGTGATCGGTGACAGCGAAGGGCATTTCGCGGAGTGTACGGCTTCGATAGGTTGACGGTGTTCGAATCGGCCACGAAATCTGCGTAAATCCCGTCATTTGTGCGACGGAACGCGTGGCCAGAAGGCACACCAGCGGCAGGATTGGAGGATTCCTGCTGCTCGATCAGCAGTCGAGTGACGCCATTCTGTTCAGATTGTAGGTGTTGTGCGGTTCAGACCGGCGACGGCGCGGGGATCTGGTCAGGTCGGCTGCGTACTTTGACTCCTGAACGCATGAATATGTCTTTCAATTCGAAGATTGGTTTGCGGCGAAGATATGCCGAGCTTGCTCGGTGGAAGGTTCAGGCCTAAACTCCTTCGCCTCAAAACCATTTGAGAGACGCGGTACTCATCACTCATCGGGATGCGTTGCCAGGAAACGGCACCGTGACCGTCGGCACCAAACTTTGTGATTGATCTTAAGGTGCCAGCACACTTTCCATCGTTTCACATGTAGCCAGATCCCCGACCAACGCCGGCTCGGCCCGATATACATATTGCTCAAATCAAGCCGACGAGGTCCTGGCCGTGACAGGGTAGAAGCACGTAAGGCAACGCCAAAACCCGAATCAACGAGTGCTGGAAGGACAACTGGCTTGAGAGCGATCATTAGTGACATCCACGGAAACCTCGAAGCACTCACAGCGGTGCTCGCTGACATTCAATCCAGGAATGCGGACGAGATTTACTGCCTCGGTGATGTTGTGGGATATGGACCCAATCCGTGCGAGTGCGTTGATCTCGTGATGGGGCTCGATGTCTGCCTGCTGGGCAATCACGACCAGGCTGCGTTGTTCGACCCGGAAGGATTCAACGCAGGGGCAGAACGAGCCATCTTTTGGACGCGTTCTGTTCTCGAACGTGGCACAGGAGCCGCGGCCGAACGGCGTTGGGAGTTTCTCGGCGAACTCGACCGGCGCGTGCAATCCGAAGATGAAAAGACCATTTATGTTCACGGATCAGCCCGTAACCCGCTCAATGAATATGTCTTTCCGGATGATGTCTTCAATCAGGTGAAGATGGAAAAAATCTTCGCACTGATCCCCCAGTACTGCTTCCAGGGGCATACTCACATCCCCGGTGTTTTTACAGAATCGCACGAGTTTCATTCCCCCGAAGACCTGAATTACTCCTATGAACTTGGAGAGAACAAGGTCATGGTTAACGTTGGTTCTGTCGGCCAGCCTCGGGACAACGATCCTCGCTCTTCGTATGTGACCGTCGACGGAAACCGGCTTGAATTCCACCGCGTTGAGTATGACGTGGAGACCACGGCTCAAAAGATCTACGACATTCCGGACCTGGATAACTTTCTGGGTGACCGGATTCGCGATGGTCGCTAACCCGGCCACCGAGTGAATTGTCGGCTGAGTCCAGGTTCGACTGCTGCTGAATGGCGGTTGTGGGTGCCTCCGGGATGCCAAACCAGTCTTCGTGGTGCGCGGGTCGGCTGCGAGCGACCGGCGTCTACGGAACGCCTCGCCACGAGGATCCGCATCGGCATTTGAGAGTCTCAGGAAAATACTCTCCTCGATTTCCATCCGCGCCGGGAAACCTGGCTGCCGTCATGAGACGGAACTGCTTCCCACCTCGATCCGACTTTCCTTGCCGGCGTGCCATTCTCTGTCAGCCGTGGTAACATGCAGACCCTCATCGCCCGGGAGACCAGTGCGAACTGCAAGGGGGCGTTCCGCAGAAGAACGCGAATTTCCTGCCACAACTTCGTGCCCTGCAAAGCACCCGAAAAGAGACTCTCGCCGCGTCCATTCTTTCAAGAGGCCGAATTTCATGCTCCGCTGTTTCTCCCTGTTGGCTGCCGGACTTTTTGCCGCATGCGTCGTTGCCGCTGACCAGGCTCCACCGCCGGAATCCGGGATGACAAGTCTCTTCAATGGCAAAGACCTCAGTGGATGGGACGGTGATCCTCGACTGTGGAGTGTGAACGACGGAGTGATTCACGGGGAAACGACTGTCGACGCCGAAGCCAACGGCAATACATTTCTCATCTGGCAGGGTGGTCACACCGCTGATTTCGAACTCCGTTTGTCGTTCCGCTGCAATGCGACCAACAATTCCGGGATCCAGTACCGTTCGATGCGAATCACGGATGGCAAAAAACGAAACAAGTGGGTCGTCAAAGGCTACCAGCATGAAATCCGGAACCAGGTGGAGCTGCCCAGCGTCTCCGGGTTCATTTACGATGAAGGGGGTGCGACGGGCGGTCGAGGTCGCATCATCCTGGTCGGTCAAAAGGGCACATGGGCAGGCGAGAAGCTGCAGCTGTCGGATGAGGTTCTGATCACCGCCGACGAATTCAAAGAACTGTTCCGACTCGATGACTGGAATGATGTCGTCATCATCGCCAGGGGAACTCACATCCGGCATTTCATGAATGGCCGCCTGATCCTGGATTTCAACGACAGTGACGATCGAGCATTGCGAGACGGCGTGCTGGCACTGCAGCTGCACGGCGGTGAACCGATGTTTGCGGAGTACCGCGACATTCGCATCAAGAACCTGAAATGACTGGTGATTCCGCCGGAGACAAATGCCGGTGGTCCGGGACAAAAATACGTTCCATGTGACAGATCACCGGCTACCAACAAGAGTCCTCGATGCTCCCATTTTTGGCAGTTTTGCCACTGCTGGTTACCGCAATTCTGATCGTGCTGCTGCGTGTTCCGGCCAGTCGTGCGATGCCCGTCTCACTGATCACCACAATTCTTGTGTCGTGGCTTGCCTGGCAGGTCGATGCGGTCCAGATCGCGGCCTACGGCATCAAGGGTGTTGGGATTGCCCTCGAACTGCTGTTCATCATTTTCGGCGCCATCTTCCTGTTGAACTGCCTGAAGCAGAGCGGAGCTGTGGACACGATTCGAAATGGCTTTAAGGACATTTCGGACGACCAGCGTGTCCAGGCCATCATCGTCGCCTGGCTTTTCGGGTCATTCATCGAAGGCTCAGCAGGATTCGGAACACCGGCAGCCGTGGCCGTTCCGTTGCTGATCACTCTTCGGTTTCCCCCTTTGGCGGCCGTGTTGTGTGGAATGACAATCCAGAGTACTCCTGTATCGTTTGGAGCGCTTGGCACTCCCATCATGGTGGGCGTCAGGAATGGACTCAGACTTCAGGAGCACGCGGCGGAATGGGCAGATGTCGCTGCGGCGGCCGCGGCGCACGGACTTCCGACGGATCCGGACAGTCTGCTGGCCGAAATCGGGTTTCGAGTCGCTGTTCTCCACGGGATCGTGGGGACATTGATTCCGCTGATCCTGGTGTGCCTGCTGACTCGGTTCTTTGGCCAGCAAAGGTCCATTCGGCAGGGCCTGGCGGCCTGGAAGTTTGCCCTGTTTGCCGGCCTGTCGATGACAGTTCCTTATGTTCTGGCGGCTCGGTTCCTTGGCCCGGAATTCCCGTCACTGCTGGGCAGCATGACAGGGCTGATTATCGTGGTGTCGGCTGCTCGTGCCGGTTGGTTTCGGCCCTCCGACGGCGCCTGGCATTTTCCGGAACGCGCCGACTGGCTCGCGGACTGGTCGCCTGAGTCCCAGACACCGAGCATCGAATCGGCAGCTCCAACGGTCGATCGAAGTCTGTGGCAGGCCTGTCTCCCTTACCTCCTGCTGGCGGCCGCTTTGCTGATTTCTCGCATCCCGCAGTGGCCGATTGCAGCCTGGCTGCGATCTCCGAAAGTGACGATTCATTTCGAGCAGGTGTTCGGCACCGACGTGACAATGGAGCATGCGTTGCTGGCCTCACCGGGGACCGCGTTTGTGATCGTCTGCCTGCTCACATGGGTGTTGCACCGGATGTCATTGCAACAAATGCGAAGTGCCTTCCGGGTGTCCGCCTCCACGACGCTGAAGGCCTCCGTTGCGCTGATCTTTTCGGTCCCCATGGTGCAGATCTTCATTGGATCAGAAGGGGGCGCCAACGGCTACCTGGAGATGCCACGAGTACTGGCAGAGTCACTGGCTGACGTGACGGGATCGTTCTGGCCTGCAGTTTCACCAGCGGTTGGTGGACTGGGGGCCTTCGTGGCCGGCAGTAATACCCTGAGCAATATGATGCTGTCACTGCTGCAGTTCGACGTCGGACAGCAAATCGGGACCGATCCATTTTGGGTCGTCGCACTCCAGGCCGTGGGTGGAGCTGCCGGCAATACGATCTGCGTCCACAATGTCGTCGCGGCGCTGGCCGTGGCTGGGTTGGTCGGGCGAGAAGGTCTGGTGATCCGGCGCACGGCGCTGGTCTTTTTCTACTACGCTGGTGCCGCCGGAGTTCTGGGACTGATTGTCTGTCGAGCTGTCACCTGATGAATTGACAAGCACTCACCACGCTCTGGCCGGTCGTTAGACACATCACGACACAGTGTTTACAAGTCCAGGTAATTGCATCCCACACAGTGACTGGCGGGTAACGTGTCGCTGCAGACTGAGGCCGCCATTCAACTCAATACATTTCACATGGGGCAGAAAAATGGAACTCGCAAAGCTGACCTGGCCGGACGTCGATTCGCTGGACCGTGATACGCCCGTGATCATTCCTGTGGCCGCACTGGAACAACACGGCCACCACATGCCGGTCTTTACCGACAGTATGCTGCTGGGAGAAATCATTCGTCGGGCACACGCAGAGGTGGAGCAGCAGACGCTGCTGGTTCCACTCATGTGGCTCGGGAATTCTCATCATCACATGGACTTTCCGGGAACCGTGTCTGCCGAACCCCGAGTTTGGCTGGATTTGCTCAGCGGGCTGATCGACAACTTCATCACCCACGGATTTCGCCGCATCGTGGTCTTCAATGGTCACGGGGGCAACGATGTTCCAGGACGCCAGGCCACGTTCGAAATACGCCAGAAGTACCGGAGCCGGTCTGAACTTCTGTTGTTGTATGCGACCTACTGGAGTCTGGCCGATCCCCCGTCGAGTATCCCTGGATTGACACAGTCAGCGATGCAGCATGCGTGTGAGTGGGAAACATCCATGATTCTGCGATTGCACCCGGAACTGGTGAAGGACCATCAGAACGCCGAGAGTATTGATCAGGGAAACCCATTCCTGCCGGCTCAACGCGCCTGGATTACGAAGGATCGAACATCCACCGGACACATTGGTGCCCCGAATGCGGCGACACCCGAGAAAGGCGAACAACTGCTGCAGTTATTCTCGAAGGGTGTCACGAAGTTAATGCAGCGCGTCATCGACTGGGATGGGAAATCCTGGGACGGGTAGGTCGTTATTGGTTTGACACACCTCCGCAGTCTGCAAATCATGGGTCCGTCTCGCCGAGTGCCCGCCACCATGACTCCGAATGTTATCCGAAAGAAGACAAAAATGTCCGAGCCCTCCCATCAGTCGAATCGACGCAACTTTCTCACGTCCCTTGGTGCCGGAACTCTTCTGGGAGCCGGTGCTGTCAGCGGTGCTGGTCCACTCATTCGTTCACTGTCGGCGGCTGGGAATGCATTGCAGCGTCGTCCGAAAGTTGCCTTCCTGGGGACGGCGGTTTACACGCATTCTCATGCACAGCATTTTCTTGATCGACATACCGTCGGCTACACGTGGAATGGTGGCTGGCAAAAGCCACGCGTGGATGTCGCCTCGGTGTTTATCGATCAGTTTCCGGAGAATGACCTTGCTCGAGGTCGCATCAAAAAGCACGGGCTGAAGCAGTTTTCCACCATTGAAGAAGCCCTCACGCTGGGCGGTGAAAAGCTGGCCGTGGATGGTGTCATCATAATCGGTGAACACGGCAATTACCCGCGGAACGAAAAAGGTCAGACGCGATATCCGCGGTACGAGTGGTTTAAGAAAGTGGTCAAAGTCTTCGAAGACAGTGGCCGCAGCGTTCCCGTGTTTAACGACAAACATCTCTCCACGGTGTGGGAGGAATGCGTGGAAATGGTCGATGATGCAAAGCGTCTGGACTTCGCGTTTTTGGCCGGGTCTTCGCTGCCCGTCACGCGTCGCATGCCAGCGATCGACATGCCATACAATGCACCGTTGAAGGAAAGTGTCTGCGTGGCCTATGGCAATGTCGACAGCTATGACATTCACGCGCTGGAAACGGCTCAGTGTATGTCGGAACGGCGCGCCGGTGGCGAGACGGGCGTGAAGCAGATTCATGCGTTGCGCGGAGAAAACTTCTGGAACCGAATCTGGAAAGACGACTGTGAGGACACTCGCAGGTTGATCGTCTCGGCACTCACTCGCAGCCACAATCTGCCGGTTGACACGGGCTTTCCTTCCGATGCCACATCGCTGGAATGGCTCCAGACGGTGCTGAAGACACCGCGACCGGACGGTGGGGCGCGCCGCGACAGCGCTGCCTATATTGTCGAACACAATGATGGCCTGCGCACAACCATGCTGCTAACTGACATCCGGGACTTCAACTACGCGGGCATGCTGGAGGATGGTTCGATCGTGTCGTGCCAAATGTACCTGCCGATGCCAGGACACGGTTCCACGACGGCCGACTTCTTCAATCCGCTGGCTCGGCACGCCGAATCAACAATCATTGAGGGCAAGACTCCGTATCCGATTGAGCGAACACTCCTGACGTCCGGCATGGTGATTGGCGGCGTCGACAGTTTGTTCGCAGACGAAAAACCAGTGTTGACTCCGCACCTCAACGTCGAATACTCGGCACCGATGCAGTCCAGTTTCTGGAGCACCTGAGCTATTGCCGGCCGGTTTCCGTGCTCTGTGAGCCAGCGCTGTGGAGTGAGCAGTGCGCCACGGAGTTGAGCGCTCCCGCGGTCTTCAAAAGGGAAGCGCCGTCAGAGGCCCATCTCCTGCGATTCTGGCGACAGATTTCGGCTGAGATCGTTCAACGGGCGTTGTGCGCTGCCAGCTTGTTTTCACGCAGAGACGCGTACACTTCGCGGACCGCGTCTGCCGGGATCGCATAGCTGATGATCCGCGCCGCGCGGGCAATATTCATCCCCACGGCCCGGCCACTGATATCCAGAACTGGTCCGCCGCATTGATGAGGAAACAAATCCGTGTCATGCTGAATGACCTGCGGGAAGCCCGAGTTGTGAATACTTGCATATTGCCCGGCCAGATCCTTTGTCGTGTACTGTTTTAGCAGGGCATCCTGACCATCACTGACAAAACGCGGCGTGAGCGTCACGGCAATTTTTCGAATCAATTCGCCCCGGAGCACGCGAATATTGATTTGCTGATTCGGGGCAAAATTCTTGATGCGATGAATTGTGTCGGGGGTACTGCTGACGCTTTTGCCGTTGATCGACATGATCACGTCGCCGGATTCAATTCCGTCACGTTGAGCGGCACCACCCTCCAGTAAATCGGCAACGCGCACTCCATGACCATAACTCCGGCGTTCCAGGCGAACACCCAAAAATCCCTGAGTCGACGTGGGCAGCACCAGCGGCGGAATACTGACGACGCCTGGCAACAATGGGCGGCCGCGACTATCCGGACTAATCAGCAGACGCCCCGTGGACGGACGTTTGTCGGACCATTCGAGGGGTGTCAATCCTGCCGCATTGACCTTGACCAGCATGACGTCCCAGGAATTGTCCGAGCCAATTTTCTGGAAGGACTGTTCAGAGCCGTCTGGTAACACGCACACGGGGTCCTTTGCCCGCATGACTTCGCTTGCCTTGGTCAGGATTTCACCGTCGTCGGTCATCACGATCCCGAATGCGATTTGCTGATCATTCGACTTGAATCGAACCACACTGCCACTGGTTCGTCGTGTAATCGCCGAGTAATCACGCAAGGCCAAATGCTCACGCTTTTCATTGGATCCAACGCGACGTTCAAACCCAATTTGGCTCTGAAACTCCTGCGCAAGTTCCTCCTCTATCTCGCGGACGAATTCCCTGTCTTCCGGTGTCATTTCAGCAGACGTCCGGTCGGAATCCGGGCGGTGACCGGTGACCACGGTGAGTGTCTCTTCCCGGCCCCTGCGTCGCACGGTGACGGCCACTTCTTCGTTTTCCTCCAAACGCGCAAGGAGTGAACTGAGTCCAAGCCGATCAGCAAACGTACGCCCGCCCACTTTCAGCAATTCGTCGCCGGGACGAAAACCGGCTTTTGCGGCCGGGCTGCCGGATGCGATCCGTTTTACCTTTGCCTGGTAATCGTTCCAACGGAGTCCCACCCCGACGAATCTGCTGGAAGCCAGTTCGTCCTCATTGACACGAAGTTTCCCCCAGGCATCTCCGTTTAACAGTCGATCCCAGTCGCGGTGCCACACATCGATGGCGACATGTCGATTTTCCACAATGATCCGCGTGATCATGCTGTGAATGCCGATCACTCGACCTTTCAGATCGAACAGAGGCCCTCCCGAATCACCAAGCACGATGGCATTGTCCGAGACGATTGTTTGGTCGCTTACCGCAAGAGCCCGCCCAAACCGCAGCACCGCGGGGCGATCATCCCGGCGTCCGCCGGGATGTCCGAGTGCGAAGCACCAGTCCCCGCGCTCCACGTCGGACGAGCGTCCCATCGAAACATGGGGAAAGCCATCACCGTTTGTGGGCTTGTCGATGATTCTAAGCACGGCCGCATCGCAGTAGCGGTTGCGGCCCAGCAATTGACAGCGTGCGGTCGTCCCATCAGCAAAGATCACTTCAAGACGTCGTCTTACGCGCCGGTTACTCTCGACCACGTGCGAAGCGGTCAGCACGATGCCGTCCTCGGTCACAACGACGCCTGTGCCAAAGCCCACACCGTCTGTCACTGAAACGACAGCCGGACTGACCTCGTCGAGGATCTGCAGAAGCTGTTCCTGCCGGTTCTCCAGCACGGCCCGGTCTGCACGCGCCCACGAATCAATACACAGGAACGCTGCCACAAACGACAGGCACGACATCATCCGCATCATCGGGTTTGCCCCCAAAACGCCTTGCGACAACGTGAGGAACCATGGTGTTCCTGGCCCTCGTCCGGGCAGTATTCACGCAATTCGAACATAGGCAACATTTTATCTGGCATGATTGCGCACAACGCCGTGGGAACCAGACATAGTACGCCGCCGAAAACAGACACTCGCCTGTACAACAGCTCGACCATCGCCCCAGCCCCAACACGTGACCTGATTGAGATCATGCCTCAGAGTTGTTGGTATTCTAACTCTGCGGCCAACGAAAATCGAGCATTTCAATGCCTCATCCCTGAATCAACTGGTCGCCCGTGCGACCAAAGGGACACTGACGCGGTCGCAGGGAGCGGCGCTGGTGATTCGTTGAATTCACTACATTCGCTGCCGTCAGCGCGAGGGACCTGAATGACGCGCCGCATCGATCCACGCAGCGGCGGTTTGCAGTCGAGTTTGATGTCGTCGGCCCTGGGTCCGTGTCTGTGGTCTGATCGCCACAATCGCCCCAATGGTCCAGGCCGCGGCCGTCAGCCGAGTCGCGTGGTAAACTCCGGTACAATGAGTAAGTCTGCTGGACGTGAGGAGTTGCGCGGTTCCAGCCGGTCAGGAAAAATCTGTCACGAACAACAATTTGACCATCCTCAAATCGGATCATATATTCGAACTGTGATGTGGCCCAGCGCCGTTGGATTGCTATCGTTTGGAATGATGCGGAAAACTGCCTGGATTTACCCCACGGCTGTGGTTATTTCGTAGTGGATCACCCGGCTTCTGGAGTGCGGTTGATCGAGTGCATCATGACCGAAACACCATCTGCCTGTCGCCCTGATCAGGAACGCAGGCAATCAGAGGGGACGTTTTAACGTCAGGGTTCCTCAGGAGGAGTACAAGTTGCAGGACGCAGACACCACGGCGTTGACCCGTCGAAATAAGTTCGAATCACTCCCGATCGGGAGTGAATTGGACGAGGGGACAACGATTAATGCGACGGGTACTCACGCTCCTGGCAGGCGGTGCGCTCTGGGTTTCGGCCTGGAACGCTCCCGCGGCCTTCGCGGCCGAAAACTCATTCGATATTTCCAGCCTCGCAACCGCAGATGAAGCTCTGGACGCTGGCGAGCAGCGTGAGGAAGCTCATCGTTATGGCGAAGCCATTCAGCTTTATGAAGCCGCTCTGGATCGCTGGAAAATAGCCGACGTTCCCAATAGCGAACAGGCGTCGGCAGTGCAGGATCTCATGTACGCGCTGCGTCGAACGCGCGTCCATTTTGGGATTGACCGTCGTTATACCGATGCCAGCTTCGATACAAAGATGCTCACACAGGGGCGCAGCGAAGCACTCAGTTTGCTCGATGAAGTGCTCACACGAGTGCAGATGGAGTACGTCAAGAGTATCTCCACAAAGAAATTCATTGCCCACGGGACCGAAAGCTTGTACATGGCTCTCGGCAACCATCGTTTCGTGGCCGAACACCTGCAGTCGGCCGATCGTGATGACATCCAGCGCGTCAAAGGCACATTGATTCGTGATTACTGGAATCGGCCGATCGGCAGTCGCCTGGAAGCTCGCACGGTTGTGACTGACGTTTGCGAACTTACTCATCGAGAACTTGGACTTCGCAGCTCGGCTGTCGTGATGGAATACATTTTCGGCGGCTGCAACGCGCTGGATGAGTACAGCCATCTCCTGACTCCCGATCGCTATGTCGATCTCACGGGAAGCATCCAGGGAGAGTTTGTGGGGATCGGCATTGAGATGGTGGCAGAAGCCGGCCGAGGCATGAAGCTCGTTCGAGTTCTCATGGACAGCCCCGCCGAGGAAGGTGGGCTCAATCCCGGCGACTATATCGTGATGATCAATGGCAGAGACTGTCGCGATTATTCGACGGACGAGGCTGCTCAGTTGCTGCGAGGTGTGAATGGAACCAAGGTCAGTCTGAGATTTGAAGATCCCGAGGGTCGCGGGAATCCGGAAACGAGCTTTCGAAGGCGAGCCGTACAGGTCAGAAGCGTCACGCGGGCGGTGATGGTGGATGAGAGCCGGGGGATTGGCTACATCAAGCAGATTGGTTTCCAAAGTTCCACACCACAGGAACTGGACGATGCACTTCATCGTCTCGAACAGGACGGCATGAAAGCTTTGATCTGGGATCTGCGCGGCAACCCCGGCGGATTACTGGACACCGCTGCGAAAGTGCTGGACCGCTTCATCAACAACGGCGTGCTGGTCACGACGAAGGGCCGTTCGTTCGATCAGAATCAAACTTTTCAGGCCAGAGCGTGGAATACGCGAGACTACCCACTCGTTCTGCTGGTCGATGGAAATAGTGCCAGTGCCAGCGAAATCGTGGCAGGAGCAATCGACGATCATGGTC
>JBDOMX010000112.1:0-2637 GCA_039831615.1 Planctomycetaceae bacterium | reverse complement strand
GACGCGAGAGAACCTGGAAGGCAAAGATAAGTTTTACGCTAAGTTACGACCCGTGGTTGAGAAGTAAGAACGAATGCATGCAGATTAAAGGGCGAGTAGCATTGGTAGCTGGCGGCGCGTCGGGCTTGGGCGAGGCCACGGTCCGACGCTTTGCCAAATTGGGCGCCAAGATCGTGGTTTTGGATCGTGACGAGGCGCGCGGAGCGGACATCTCGCAAGAACTCAGCGACGTCGTTTTCTCACTCGGCGATGTCACGAACGAAGACCAAGTAGTCTCCGCCGTCGATCGAGCGGTCGAGGAGTTCGGCCGCATTGAGATCGTTGTCAATTGCGCCGGCATCGGTGGCAGTTCGCGGACCGTTCGCCGGGAAGGCCCGCACAATCTCGATGATTTCAAACGAGTCATTAACGTCAACATCTTCGGTACGTTTTCGGTTCTCAGCCAAGCCGCGTTCCGCATGACCGACAACGAACCAGACGAGCATGGATGCCGTGGTGTGATTGTGAACACGTCTTCGATTGCTGCGTTCGACGGACAGATTGGGCAAGCCGCATACGCCGCGTCGAAGGGTGGGATTGTCGGCATGACACTGCCCATCGCTCGTGATCTCGCGTCGTTGGGCATTCGCTGTTGCACGATTTGCCCCGGCATCTTCGACACGCCTTTGCTGGGCAAGTTGCCGGATGACATGAGACACTCGCTTACCGATTCGATTCCGCACCCGTCACGCCTGGGCATGCCGGTAGAATACGCGTCGCTGGTCGAACACATCGTTCTCAACCCATACCTCAACGGTGAGACCATTCGACTCGATGCGGGACTGCGAATGGGGCCAAAATGAGACACACGAATCAGGTCATCAGCCGCTGGGCGCTAGCCCCGGTTGTACCGCGATTGACGAGAACCGTGGCTAGCGCCAGAACGGCTAATGAATAATCACGGCTAGCGCGTTCCGGCCGACATTTTGCGTCAAAGGACATCCGATGAAGCGAACTCTATTCAGCCAAGAACACGATCACTATCGCGACGCGTTCAACACATTCCTCGACCGTGAGGTTGCCCCTTTCCAAGAGCAGTGGGAAAAGGACGGCATGGTCAGCAGGGACGTGTGGCGCAAAGCAGGCGAGTACGGGTTCCTCTGCGCGTGGCTCGATGAGAAGTTCGGCGGGTCCGCGGCGGATTTTATCTATTCGGTCGTGACGATCGAGGCCATGGCACACCGCCGCCTCGGTGCACCGAATTTCCACTTGCATGATCGCGTCGTGGTCCCCTACTTCGCCCGGCTCGGATCCGAAGAGCAGAAACACCGCTGGCTGCCGGGATGTGCTAGCGGCGAGACCATCACGGCGATTGCCATGACCGAACCGGGAGCCGGCTCCGACTTGGCTGGCATTCGCACCCGCGCCGTGCGTGATGGAGACTCGTACGTCATCAATGGGCAGAAGACGTTCATTTCGAATGGCCAGATCTGCAATCTGGTTGTGGTCGCCTGCAAGACCGATCCACAAGCTAACCCGCCACACCGCGGTATCAGCCTGCTGTGGTGGAAGAAGGAACGCCAGGTTTCAAGAAGGGCCGCAACTTGGAGAAGATCGGACGGCATGCTAACGATACCTCCGAACTTTGGTTCGAGGACTGCCGGGTCGACAAGTCAAATCTGCTCGGCGAAGAGGGCCGGGGGTTCTATTACCTGATGGAGAATCTACAAGAGGAACGATTGGTCACCACGCTGGCCGCGCAAGCTGGCGCCGAATGGACCATCGAGCACACCGTCGATTACTGCAAAGGCCGCGAGTTGTTCGGACAGCCGCTCAGCAAATTCCAGAACACGCAATTCAAGTTGGCCGAAGCCGCGACGAAAGTCCAGCTTGGTCGTACGTTCCTCGACCGACTCGTCGAGGCACATGTGGCCGGCGAGTCGATCGACATGGAAACATCGATGGCCAAGTGGTGGATCACCGACATGCACTTTGAAGTTGTCAACCAATGCCTGCAGTTCTTTGGCGGCTACGGGTACATGACGGAATACCCGATTTCCAAGGCGTTCACGGACGCCCGTGTCGAGTCGATTTTCGCTGGCTCCAACGAGGTGATGAAGTCGATTATTGCCAAGCGTCTGGGGCTGTAGGTCCGAGGCACAGCCTCGTTATTTCTTCAAGTGCTCGTCATACCAGTCGAGGGCCAGCTTCTGCGCTTCGTCGCGTTTTTCACGGTAGATCCCGTAGTGCTTGATGCCTGCGACGACGACCAGCTTCTTTGGGCCCTTCGCGCGTTCATGGGCCAACACGCCGTGGACCGCGTTGTCGAATAACTCTTCGTTCTCGGCGATTACGAACAGCATGGCACAACGAGGCGCTTTGCCTGCGTCCTCGACAGGTGCATAGTTGATCATTCTCTCGCGGATCGGTGCACCGGTCAGGTTACCGAGCTCTTTAGCAAATGGCTCTGGATATCCAGAATCACCGCGGGCTCGTTGCGTGGCTTTCGAATACGTCTGTTGCCGTAGTGCATTGTCCGCGACTACCCAGCGGCTATCAAAGGCAGGGACCTGGCTAATCGTTGCCTTGACGCGCTGGTCGCGGGCGGCGGCGTACACGACATGGCCGCCCGAATAGCTGCTCCCCCAAAGGCCAATG
>JBDOMX010000586.1:0-2639 GCA_039831615.1 Planctomycetaceae bacterium | reverse complement strand
CAGAGTCTCGCATCTCAGCCGCTTGATTTCATCTCTCGGCATCGGAAACTGGCGGTTTTCGGCGCCGAATATGTCTTTCCTGCTCACGCCCTGGCACATCCTGTTCGCCAGCATCTGCGGTCTCGCCAATCAGCGACAGCAGCAGATCATTGCGTTTCAGAACGCACAGATCGCAGCTCTGCTGAAGAAGCTCGGGCGCAAGCGACTGCTGCTCGACGATCAGCAGCGTCGGCTCCTGGCTGTGAAAGGACAGGTCATCGGTCGCAAGGCCTTGTTCGAGAACAAAGGGGACACCCCCTTTGTTGTGCCCCCTTTGTTGTGCCTTTGTTGTGAAAAAACCAAGCGTTGCCAGTTGGATTCACTTTTGTACAGGTCGGGCCATGCCTCTACCCATTTGAACACTCAGACCGGAACGGATCTTGGTAAGGAGCACATGACACCGACCAAGGGGACGCCGGCCCGGATGATGACGACATTCGGAAAATGGGGGCGGCGCTGATCCTCTGGCAGGTCGTTTTGGATGTGACACATCGACCATCCGGCGATGGGCCAGCAACGGTGCGGCGCCCATGTCGCTCAAGGATGCTATGCAGCCCATTTGCCTGCCGCAATGGGCAGAAAGTGTTATCATCTTATCGCTCAGATCGGCTTCGCAAGATCGCTCGATGCCAGCGGTCTCGTTTCGAGGTGGCATGCAGGATTTGTAGACTGAACATCTGCCAGAAGACCTGCATCGCTCGTGTTGCGTGCTGATCGGAGGCTTTCGAGGGACGTAATGCTCCAATTCGTTCCGCTGTCAGTCAACTCGATTTGCGAGCGAGTGCACGATGACCAATCAGCCAGACTCTGGATCGGCAACGCCTCTGCCAGATGACGAAAACACATCAAGCGAACGTTCAGAGAAGATGTCCGCAGGGAATCAGCCTGCCGGTGACGAAACAATCGTCGGGCCTCATGCTGAAACTGGAAACGCAGCGTCCGTTGATGACGGTCGCACTGCTCCATTGGCCCCAGAACCGACTGCTACTCCGGAAATGACGCGCGATCAGAAGATCGGCGCCACGCTTGACAACTTTGCTCAAACGCTTGTTCTTGAGCATCAGGACCTGAATCAGACACTTGCTCAAACCAGTCTGAAGCCAATTCTGACCGAGCGTGCAGACCAGACCGTTGCTCTGAAGTCGTGCACACAGACGCAATCGTTTCGCGCGCGAAGCGTTCAGTCGTCAGATCAGACGATTGCTGGCGGGGACAGTGGGATTCCGGGCGTGTCTGGCACTCCGGACGAGAGCAGTCTGGACTACCTGACACTGGACAAGTTGGGTGAAGGCGGGATGGGCACTGTGCATCTGGCGCAGCAAGTGGCTTTGGGGCGGGAGGTTGCTCTGAAGCAGATCCATCGTCAGGCGAGCCAAATGCAGTCGGTTCGGGAGGAGTTCCTGACCGAGGCGGTCCTGACAGGAAGGCTGGAGCATCCCAACATCGTCCCGATTTACGAGGTCGGTGAAGCCGCTGGTGGTGAACTCTTCTACGCGATGAAGAATGTCAAAGGTCGTGCATGGGACGAAACGATTGACGACCTGACGCTGGATCAGAATTTGGAGATTCTCATCGATGTGTGCGACGCGATTGCGTTTGCTCATGCGGAGGGGGTGATTCATCGTGACCTGAAACCTCAGAACATCATGACGGGCGGTTTTGGTGAGGTTCTGGTGTTGGATTGGGGCCTGGCGGTCCTGGCCGAGCCCGGCGAAGACGTGAAGGCGTCCGCCGGCGGCACTCCGAGTTACATGGCACCGGAGATGATCACGCCCCCGTTTCTGGTGGGCCCGCGCAGCGATGTCTACCTGCTGGGGGCCATTCTGTTCCGTTTCCTGACGGGAAAAACACCGCATGCAGGGAAATCTGCAATGTCGAGCCTGAAGGCTGCCTCGCAGAATGAAATTGTCGATCCGGATACCGATCGGCTGCAGGAACTGGACCCGACGGGTGAGCTGTTGAGTGTGGCGATGACCGCCATGGCCACGTCCCCGGCAGATCGTTACCAGATGGTGGGTGAGTTCCAGCAGGCGGTACGGGAGTTTGAGGCACATCAGGAGAGCCTGAAGCTGGCCGCCAGCGCAGAAGCAGCTCTACAGGCTGCCGAGCAGAGCGGCGATTACACCCGGTACTCTGAGGCGGTATTCGGATTCCGTCAGGCAGTGGAATTGTGGGCGGGAAACGCATCGGCTGTCGAGGGCCTTGAGCGTTCCCGTCAGGCGTACGCGTTGTGTGCGGAGCGGAAGGATGACTTCGAACTTGGCCTGTCCCTGCTGGATGAGTCGGTGCCCGGACAGCGGGATGTCATCGGGCGTCTGACCGCCGCACGGGATGAACGCAACGCCCGTCAAGGCCGTCTGCGTCGCCTGAAGCAGGGGCTGGCGGCGGCGGCGGTTTTGATTTTCGTGATCGTCGGTGGTGCGGCCTTCTGGATTAATAATGAACGTGTCGAAGCAAACAGGCAGCGTGTGATCGCGGAGCAGAACGAGCAGAACGCGGAATCCGCCTTATCCGCACAGTTACAGGCGGAGCTTGACCGTCGGGTGTCTCAGGCCCGGTCACTGCGACAGGCCACTCCTCAATCCGCCGCGACAATCCTG
>JBDOMX010000742.1:0-11675 GCA_039831615.1 Planctomycetaceae bacterium | reverse complement strand
GGAGTTATGAAACTCGGCCGTCAAAAACACGGCAAACAACTTTTCATGCAATCCTTTTTCTGCCCCTGCTGGGGAACTTGGGCTAATTCCCGCCACGGATAAACGTTCGATGGAAACTGCTCCTCAACGACGATGACATTCTGACCGCTTTGGACAGGGATATTTCGTGCCGCGATTCCGACGCCGTAACTGAGCGAAGGCACCAACGCGATTCCTTCCTCGTTGGCATTGATTAATCCGGCGAACAACCTTCTGACTTCTTCGGCTGGCTGGAAAAAATCATCTGCTGAAATGCGCCAAGGTTGTCCACGTAACAGAAGACCGTCGTTGCCGCCGCTGCGAACGGTGTGCAGGAGCGGGGACATGTACGCCGAGTTGAGCCAGCAGATATCTTCCGGCAGCTCAAACGCTTCCCGTTGACAAGTGAGTTGTTCCTGAGCGAGTTCCATCTACCTGCTTTCGGTTTGGCCAATCGGTCATGCACTTCGTGCGGCAGTGTAGTCTGATTATGGTTCGACCTCATTCATTTGTGTTACTGTTTTCAGGGAGTTATTGCGGCGCCAAGTATCAACTCACCGCAACCCAGAACCGGGACGGCGCCTGTTGATGCACTGCTGTGGGAATGTTTGCATTTGGGTGCGCCACCGGGCGCTCCGGTCCCCTTCACCTGGTACACGCGGTGTCCGTCACCGGGGTTGGTATGCCCGCGTTGAGACCTCACTCGGTGCCCGACTGAGTGCACTTTGTTCGCAGCGCAGAGTGCTTCAACCGGGCGCGGATCAGAGAATTTGGAGCGTCATACAACTGAGCCGTCCGGTCCACCTGATTCCGTTGAGCGACCCGGAACGGTGGGACGACTCCCCATTGTGAGTGACAGGTGCATCGGTCGGGAGTAAAATACTGCACGACTGGCTTCGCGGAGCTCATTGATTCCGCAGGCCCTATGACAGCGGAGGCACACGAAGCGGAAAAATCCAACACACGATCTATGAGACCGGGTTCTTTATCCAACTGAACTCCACACTCAACCCGAGAGCAACACATGTGCAAAGAAAAGGAAGTTGACGCCGCAATTCGCGATCTGAACTTGCTCGGTAAGCATATTGGTAACAACGTGACGCGGATCATTTACCTTACATTGGCCATATTCTTTGGGCACCACTTTCTCGGGTTCCCAAATTTCGCGCCGTCTGGAACCCTATTGCAACTGATCGTGATTGGTGCTGTCGCCGCGATAGGGCTTGGACTCGGCTGGGTAGTGTCGCGTAGCCATCGCAGGATGAGTTTATTAGTTGGTGAGAATGAGTGCGACAAGGGTTCTGACGCTTGACGCCGGTTGCGATTGCCGTGCAGCGCAGGACGTCGGATAACAAATGCACCCGAGCGGCGACGTCGGGCGTTTTCAGATGGACAGCCTCTGGTCGCCGCCTGGTGATTTCGGATGTTGATGCGATCCGGTGTCTGTCACCGGGGTTGACAGGTCCGCGCTGGAGAAGACGCGGCGATGCCGAGTGCCGCCGCTTCTTTGCCCGACACCGGCGGTGAAACAATAAGCACGCTCGCTCGGACCTGGCAGCTTGTTTTTGGGCGGCGATCAAGCCACGATATTTGCATCATTGCCCTCACTCGCGTCGTCATTGCCTGGGAACCTTGAGGTTTCATCCTCCACTGCCTGAGAACTACATCCCCTCTGACATCCATCCCAAACAATTCCGGTGTGAGACAGACATGCCCTGGAGTCGACGCGGAGACTGGTTTCAACGTTTTGAATTGTCACCACAAATCGGTGGCAGTCACCATTGAAAGCGATTAACAATCAAATCCCATCGAAACAGGCCACCACAATTGCACTACGGTTCGTATCTCGTCCGTTTCATCGCTTCATCACGGAACTTCATGAACAATTTTGCTGCGCACATTATCTTCATCGCTGCTGTTCTCCTGCGCATGGAGTGTCAAGCGGACACCGATGAACCAGATGCTGATCGACCGAATATTCTTTTTATCATGACGGACCAGCACCGCTGGGACTGCGTCGGAGCGAACGGCAATCCGTTGATCAGGACGCCTCATCTTGACCAACTCGCGGCGGAATCCGCAAACTTCACACATTTCTTCGTGCAGGCTCCGGTGTGTGTGCCATCACGAGCGAGTTTTTTTACCGGGCGATATCCTCATTCTCATCGAAATCGAGTCAACTATACGCCGCTCGACCGACGCGAAATCCTGATGCAGCAACGCCTGCGCGATGCCGGGTATGCGACGGCCTGCGTGGGTAAACTCCACTACCATCCACCCACGGTGACAGAAGCAAGGCGGACAGGATTCGAATTCGTAGAGCTTCACGACGCTGTCCGCCCGCTTGATCGCTTCTCCAACTATGTCACGTGGCGGAATGAGCATGATCCGCAGTCACACCTTGGCTACCGGGCCCTGGCCACTGACATCCCTGAGGGAAAAAACCCGTTTCGCCAGGCGATCGACCAAAAGTATTCCGAAACAACATGGGTTGGAGAACGGACGCGGCACTCCATCCGCAGGCTTGCTGCCGACGATAAGCCATTCTTCCTGTTCAGTTCATTCTGGAAACCACATTCGCCCTTTGAGGTGCCGCAACCGTTTGACGCCATGTACGACGATGTCGAGATTCCGCTGCCACAACAAATGACTCTCGATCAGATCATGAAGCTGCCAGTTCCATTGCGGACTTTGATCCTGCGGTTTCGCCCGTCATACGACACGGATCGCGCGCGGCTGCAGTGGATGTACCGGAGCTACTACGGAGCCATCAGCCATATTGATCGAGAGGTCGGCTTGATTCTCGACGCGCTGCAGGAAGCAGGCGCAGCCCGCAACACGATCGTCGTATTCAGTTCGGACCATGGTGATCAGATGCTGGAACACGGGCTGATGGGAAAAAACTGTTTCTTTGAAGCGTCGATCCGCGTGCCCTTCATGCTGCGATTTCCAGGACGGGTACGGCCCGGACACTACCAGGAACTCGTCGAATCGGTCGACGTGCTGCCCACTTTGTTTGAACTGAGTGGACTGCCCGAGCCCTATACAAATCAGGGACGCAGCCTCGTGGGACTCATTTCAACTGCAGATGGAGAATACAAGCCGCGCAACGCCGTGTTCAGCGAGAACGTCATTCCTGAGGTCATTAGCGGAAGTGGTGGTACGTTTGAGTTCATGAAGGGGCAGGGGATTCGCGAAGTGCGGCATCCCGACGCCAAAATGGTACGCACTCAGCGCTGGAAGTACGTTTACTATCCTGAAGGCTTCGAAGAACTGTATGACCTGCAGTCTGATCCCCACGAAATGAATAATCTTGCGGATGATGTGACACATCGGGATCAGATCTACGAAATGAAAGACCACCTGTTGCACTGGCTAACGACCGCAGACGAGACCGATCAGATTGCGCCTCGGTGGCTTCCGCCGTACACGTCAAAGAATCGGTAGTACAGGTTGGTGCGTGCGGCCCCGATGCTGTGTGATCGACTGCACGAATCCTTGCCGCAGTGCGACATCACACGGGACGATATAATCGTTGTGCCGGCGAATGAACCTGCCTCTCCAAAAGGAACGCGGTGCGAAAAGTGCCCATACCCGCGGCCACCTTCTCCCCGCTTCGCCAGAAGGAAGCCGACTGTTTCGTTCAGTTTTTGAACGACAGCGTTAATTCTGGACTGAAACGGGTTGGCAGGGTATACTTTAAGTCCCGCCTGGCACTGTTACCGACCAGCCGTCGACGGTCGCCGCCCCGCTCACGTCCTGCCAATTTCAGATTCTGCATGGCTCCCGTTCATTGGATTCGATCCGGCATCGCCTTCGCCACGTGTATTCTCGCAATCACGGCGGCTCTGCCTCTGCGCGCTGATGAGCCACCAGGTGATGTTCAGGAATCGACAAAGCTGATCAGCAGCTACTTCACGAACTACTGTGTCGACTGTCACGGTGCGGATGAACAGATGGCGGGGATCGCCGTTCATCAGCTGGAGTCTCAGAAGGATGTGCTGGAGCAATTGAAGACCTGGGAACGTGTTCTCAAAATGATCCAGCTGGGGGCGATGCCTCCGGAGGACATTGACACTCGACCCACCGCAGACGAAAGCAAAGTGGTGGCAGCCTGGCTCGAAGATGCGATTTCCAACGTCGACTGCGGGACGCTTGCCCGCCCCGGGCGCCCGACGATCCAGCGTCTCAATCGCGTCGAATACAACAACACCATTCGCGACCTTTTTGGAATCGACGTGACTCCTGCCGATGATTTCCCTTCGGACGACGTCGGTGAAGGATTCGACAACATTGGCGGCGTCCTGAGCATTTCTCCGCTGCTGATGGAGAAGTACCTGACTGCGGCCGAACAGGTGACCGCGGCCATCATTGATACCAAAGACTATTCAGTCCCGCAGGAGCTGACGACGGAATCTAACAAACTTGACGCGACTCACGACAGGATCGAAGACGTTGAGGGGCTACGATTTCTGAAGCAGCCCGGTGAACTTGTGTTCGAACAAACCATTCCGGTCAAAGCTGAGTACGAAATCCACTTCGACGCCGAAGCATTGCCTCTGAACGATCAGGTTGTTGACTTCGCACTTAAGATCGATGGCGAAGAAGTGAAGATCTTTAGTTTAAAGCAGTTCGACCGTCCGAAAACATTCCGACGCAAAATTGAACTCAGCGCTCAGTCTCATCGATTTTCGTTCGAGTATTACGGTGACGATTCTGAAGAAGACGAATCAGCACCGCCACGGTTAGGGATCGGGCGCGTGGTGATTCGCGGACCGGTTGGCGGTGTGGAACCTGACTATTCGGAAGCCCATCGCAGGATCGTCGTTGCCAGGCCACACGGCGAGGTCTCAGTCACGGACGCGGCGGTGCGCGTCGTCACTCCGCTGCTGCGACGTGTTTTGCGTCGTTCGGTGACTGATGCTGAGATCAGTCGCTATGCCGGACTGACCGAATCTGTCCTCCGCGATGAAGACATGACCTGGGAACGAGCGGTGGCCGCCACGGTGCAGGCCATGCTGGTGTCCCCTGATTTTCTTTTTCGAGTTGAACAGGATCCGTCGGGCGCAGAATCCGAACGTTCATTGAGCGACCACGAACTTGCGGCGAGGCTGTCGTACTTCCTGTGGAGCAGCATGCCGGACGAAGAGTTATTTCGCGTTGCAGATCAGGGTCAGTTGCGGGACCCGGTGGTCCAGGCAGCTCAAATTCGTCGCATGATTCAGGACGATAAATCCCAGGCACTTGTGGACAATTTCGCTGCTCAATGGCTCAACCTCAGAATCCTTGAACGATCACAACCGGATAAGAAGGTATTCAGCGAGTTTGACGATCATTTGCGTCGGGACATGCTCAAAGAAACGTCGTTGATGTTCCGCAGCATCATGCAGCAGGATCTCAGCGTGGAAGAATTGCTGAGCGGTCACTTTACATTTGTCAACAAACGGCTGGCTGCTCACTACGGCATGCAGGAGGTCGCCGGCGACGAATTCGTGCGAGTCTCGCTGGACGGCACGCATCGTCGTGGAGTCCTGACTCACGGCAGTGTCCTGACACTCACATCCTACGCACGCAGAACCAGTCCTGTTCGACGGGGCAAATGGATTCTGGAAAACCTGTTCGGCGATGCTCCACCTCCACCTCCTCCCAACGTTCCGGAACTGGCCGAGGCTGCCGCGAAGACCGAAGTGCTGTCGATACGAGAACAAATGGCGATTCACCGCACGAATCCGGTCTGTGCGTCATGTCATCAGGTGATGGACCCACTGGGGCTGGGTCTCGAGAATTTCGACGGAATCGGCCGGTGGCGTGATGAAGAACGCGGCCAGCCAGTCGACGCCAGCGGAGAACTGCCCGGAGGCAGGAAATTCGATGGACCGGAACAGTTAGTTGAGATTCTGTTGAGTCGTCGCGATGATTTTGTGAGAACGCTTGCCGAAAAAATGCTCATCTACGCAACCGGTCGGGGATTAGAGTATTATGACAGATGTGTCATTGACGACTGCGTGGAACACATGAGTCATCATAACAATCGCTTTTCTTCGCTTGTCGAATCAATCGTCCGGTCGGATGCTTTCATGAAGCGCGGCCGAGCTGAATAGTTGTAGAATCCGGGATCCATTGTCACACCAGTCAACTTCGTCCAACTGCAACCGGGTGCATCAGATGCGATCAACTCAAATCAATCGTCGGACAGTTCTTCGGGGCATCGGAGCCGGCCTCAGCCTGCCGTTACTGGAAGCGATGCAGCCATTCGTCGCGCGGGCTTCGTCCGTGACACCGACTCCGCCTTTGCGAACAGCATTCGTTTTCTTTCCCAATGGAGTCATCCTGGATCCGTGGCGACCCATTGGCGAAGGACAGGACTACGAGTTCGGCGCGACAATGGAGTCTCTCAAAGACTACCATGATGACATTACAGTCTTCACGGGGCTGGCGCAGCACCATGCCCGCGCAAATGGAGACGGTGCCGGTGACCACGCACGCAATGCCAGCGCGTTTCTCACGGGGGCTCAGCCTCGCAAGACTTCCGGGTCCGACATCTCGGTCGGGCAGTCGATCGATCAGGCCATGGCTAAAAAGGTCGGCCGAGCCACTCGGCTGCCATCATTTGAACTGGGGATTGATCGGGGTCGAAATGCGGGAAATTGCGACTCCGGATACAGCTGCGCCTACTCAAGCAATATCAGCTGGAAGACCGAAACGACGCCGATGGCCAAGGAGGTTCATCCCCGGCTGGCGTTCAATCGCCTGTTCGGCATTCAGGAGAATTCAGAGGATCAGAAACGTCGCGACGCAACGCGCGCCAGCGTGCTGGATTTCGTATCGAATGATGCCGGTCGACTGCTGAAGTCTGTGAGTGGAAGCGATCGGGCCAAACTGGATGAGTACTTCACCAGCGTCCGGGAAATTGAACAGCAAATCGAACATGCAGCTCGTTTTGTTCCTCCCGAAGTTCCCGACATGGAGATTCCGGACGATATGCCGGGAGAGTTTCAGGTGCATGCAAGGTTAATGTATGACCTGCAACTGCTGGCGTTCCAAACGGACTCCACGCGCATCAGCTCTTTCATGCTGGGAAATGCCGGTTCGAATCGGACTTTTCCGGACGTCGATGTGCGGGATGGACACCACGGCCTCTCCCATCACGGCAATAAGCAGGAAAAAGTCGAACAGCTCATGAGGATCGACAAGTACCAGGTGGAACAGTTCGCCTGGTTCCTCGGTCGTATGAAGTCCGTCAAAGAAGGCGATGGTACTTTGCTGGACAACTGCATGATTGTGTACGGCAGTGCGATTTCGGACGGCAACCGGCACAACCACGATGACCTGCCAATCATTCTGGCGGGCAAAGGTGGCGGAACGATTGAGACCGGGCGTCACGTGAAGCTAAAAGAAGAAACCCCGCTCAACAACCTGTTCCTGGCAATCAGCGAACGCATGGGCGCCGGCCTGTCAGAAATCGGGGACAGCACCGGAGTCCTGCCGCTGAGTTAGCTGGCCTGCTCACCCGGGACCGCTCTGATGCACACTGCAACATGATCCGTCGATAATACCTTTGATCGGTAACAGTCCCGATTCCTGCGGGCGTTGCAGCCGTCTGCGATTAGCTGGCGGCAAACCGCGTGGCGATTTCGTCGAGCGAGACAATTGCTGCTCTGTCTCCTGCGTCAGCCACCATGTCGCAGATCATGTCGATTGTCCTGAACTCAGGATCGACGACATACAGACATGAGGGGTGTGCCAGGAAATCGAAAACCGCTCGATTTTCAATGGCCCATTCCAGTGACTCGCGAATCGTGTCGAGGAACCATTCCAGTTTCCAGCGTCCTGAACGGAAGGCGCCAATGTCACTGATGGGACTCATGGGGATTTCGATCAGTCCATCGGGGTAGGCAAATGGTTGAGCAGCCTGCTGGGCAGCGACAATTCCGTCAATGACGCGTCGAGATGGCTGTTCCATCGGTTTTGTGTACGGGTGCTGCGGATACAAACTGCTGACCCAGCTGAAGCCGAGGTCCCTGAGCATTTTTGTGATATGCGGATATTCTTTGAGCCCGTCGTAAAATCCACCCGGTGTTCGGAAACCATCTGATTTTCGCCCCAGCCGTTGCTGCATGGCGACTTCGCAAAGTTCGATGTTTTCCCGGATGGAGTCTTCCGCCGACTGGTTTCTCAGCAGCCACGGCGCGCGTTGAAAACGAAACTGGACATCCTCAGATTTGGCGGCTCGGACATTGACATGATCGTACGTATGATTTCCCAGGGGATGGCCTTGCTCCGCGAGCTGCCTCAGCCAGTCAACGTTTTCCTGTTCCAGCACGCGACCGACGACAAAGCCGTGCAGCACGCCTCCCGCGGCTTTCACTCTGCGCGCCGCTTCGGTTGTGTATTGCTTGGTTTCGCTGTTGAGGTTGCCTTTTTCGTAGTCCCAGTGACGTGACTCCCACGTGGGAAAATTACGACTCATTTCCAGATCCAGCGTCACAGCAACCTGAGCCCGATCCGCTTTGGCTGGTTCAGCGCCGGCAGCCTGCTCGGGCCGCCACACCAAGCCTGTTCCGGTGAGAGCTGCAGTCGTCCTCAGCCAGTCACGCCGCGTGAATCCGGGTTGGAATCGGTGGGGAGGTGTTCGGTCCATTGGTGAGTCTTTCGCCCTGTGGAGTGGCACTCAGGAAACCTGTGTGATCAGCCGATTGAGAGAAACAAATAACATTGCTGAGTTGAACCTACAGCGTATTGAGCTGATTCGTGGCCGCGGCGAGAGTGCCAGAGCCCATCATCCTTTGACCCCCGCGAGCCAGAACGCGCGACGACATTTCGAAAACGGCTCTGATCGCTGCAAGCCCGCTAAGAGTCATGATTTTACCCCGGAGCTGCTCGAGGATCATGGCGACCCTGGACCGGATGACTGCAGCCATGCAAACAGATCTCTCAATTGTTGCGGCGACAGCTGACGGTAAAGATCCTCCGGCATCAACGACACCGCTGACTCCGCTGTCTCTTCAATCTTTCCGGCGGCGACGGTGATTGGTTTCCCTGTATTGTTGATCAGCGTCAGACCAGCGTCATCTTCTGACACCGGAAGACCGGATAGCACACGCCCGTCGGTCGTCTGCACGATCACTGTGGTATATTCGCGGCGAATCACACTGCTGGGATCGACAAGGCTGATGAGCAGTGCCTGGCGATCCGATCGGTTGGCAGTCGTCAGATCCGGGCCGATCTTCTTACCTTCCCCAAACAGCTGGTGGCAGGCAGCGCAGTGCTTCTTAAACAGCACACGGCCAGCTTCCGGATCTCCCGGTGCAGCTCGCACATCATTGTTCAGGCGACGCACCTCGGCCAGTTTCTCTTCTCGAGAGGACGCTTCGAGGCGCCCCCAGTGTTTGAACACAAGTTGATTGAGCGCGGGATCATCCAGCAGTGCCACTGCTCGAATCTGTTCGATCGGAGTTTCTGCAGCCGGCACGACTCCGCGATCAACGGCATCCAGCCAGCTGCGCGCTGACGCTGCGCGCCCCAGAAGCACATCGCGGATCTGTGATTTGAAAGTCGTCGATTTTTCCGCAGTGTGTGCTGTGATCAGTCGATGGGCAAATGAAGTATCATTGATTCCGGCAAGTGTTTGCAGTGCCGCGGCACGCACGGTTTCGGCGGCATCGGATTCGATGATTGTCAGCAGGGGTTCGGCCAGCTCAGCTGTCGGAGCAATGCTCAACGCCTCCAGCAGCTGAAGACGTCGGGCCGACGCCGTGGTGGTAAGAACCGCTTCCTGGATGGCCTGATCCTTCGCCGGAGCATGGGAAACTCGCATGGCAATTCGGTGCAGAACGATATCGGAGGGGCGTTCTTCCCACCGGGCAATTGCAAGAACTGCGAGCGGGTGATTGCTGAGAATTGTATTCTGCTGCATCGTGCCGGAGTCTTCCTGCAGCCCCTGAAACACGGAACTCCAGAGCACGTCGCGAGCCATGGGTGTCGGTGCTGACTCCAGTAGTGTCACCACTGAATCCAGAGTCTCGGTCGTCCCTTCGGCGGCATAGCGGCGAATGAGTCGCGGCAACAGAAAGTCGCGACCAAGTTGTGATCGCCAAATCGTGGGACGTACGAACCGCCTCATCACTTCGTCACGTCCAGTCATACTGTGCTGTTCGACGGCCCACCACCAAAGTAGCGGAAGGTAAGGATCGTCGTTGTCGATGTCTCGGTTGATATTGGCGTTGACGATGGGAATCGCAAACTTCGCGGGAAGACGTCTGGCAGTGCAGGCCAGCTGCTGACGGACCCATACGTCCGGTTCCTGCTCAGCGAATTCGTCCAGCCGGTGGGCCATTTTCTCAGACACGTGACCGGTGTCACCCAGCAATCGCAGCGTCCAGTAGCGAACGGCGGAATGGGCGCTGTTCAGCAACTCGAAAGCAAGTGTCTCATTGAACTCACCGATCGAAGCGGTTGACCAGAGCGATTCGAGCACCGCAGCTTCTCCGGTGGCAGACTGCATCTGCCGTTGCAGAGATGCCGCGACAGTCGCGTCTTTGCGTCGTACAAGTTCCTGGCGGGATCGGCGAACGTGCCATTGATTGGAATGTTCATGCCGCTTCAGCAGATCGCCCGTGCTGAGCGACGCGTAGTCAACATGTCCGTCAGAAGCCGACTGCTCCGCAGCGAGACGGTAGATGCGACCGTTGGTTCGATCCCAGTTCGCATCCGGATCCGGGTGCGCGGTTCGTTGATCGTGCCAGTCCGCGACGTAGACGGCGCCATCCGGGCCCGTTGTGACATCAGTCGGTGCAAACCATGAGTCGTTGGCTGATAACAGCTCGCCACCGTGCACGGTGGCGACGGTTGATCCCTGACGATTGATTTGATGCCAATAGACGCCGTGTCCAAGCAGGTCTCCGCCAATGTACTTCCCGTGAAAGAATTCCGAAAAAGTGCCGCCCTGATACACGAGTCCTCCCACAGTAACATGACCTCCATGAAAGCCGGTGTGTGGCGCATGGTTAAAGTACCCGTAGGTGTGTGGATTGTGCAGCGCTCCATGCTTGGCGAACGATTTAACGAAATATCCTCCCTGTACACCGTGAACCAGGACGTACCCGCCGTAGTTGGTGCTGTAGAACAGGTTACCTGTTTGGTCAAAATCGAGTCCCCACGAATTGCCTCCGCCTTCGCAAAACAACTCAAACCGATCGGATTCCACGTGGTAGCGCCACACGCCCTGCTGAAACTCATGACCTCTGATATTTGCTGAAACGGTGCTTCCCTGACAACCGTACAACCAGCCATCGGGCCCCCATGTGAGTGAGTTCGCGACGCTGTGTGCGTCCTGCATACCGAATCCTGTGAGCAGCACCGTGGGATCGCTGTCGGGAACGTCATTGCGATCGTGGTCCGGGTAAAACAGCAGATAAGGCACGTTCAGCACAAACACTCCACCGTGGCCAAACGCCATCCCGGAAGCAAGATTGAGCCCCGAGACAAAGTCAACGCCGTCATCCATTTGTCCGTCGTTGTCAGAGTCCCGCAGGATCGTGATGCGATCGGCACCCCGCGGCCCGTGCGGCGGCGGTTCGGGGACCCGGTCATATTCGGTGCGGGAGTAACGATCCACGGCGATCCGTTTTAGCCCTGCAGGATTCGGACAAATGGAT
>JBDOMX010000349.1:0-11681 GCA_039831615.1 Planctomycetaceae bacterium | reverse complement strand
ATCAACAAAAACGCCGGGCGCGATCATTGGGGCGAGTGCTCGTCGGCTCTACTGGCGGGCGGCGGTGTCCGCGGCGGGCGCGTCATCGGAGCATCCGATCGGCATGCGGCGTATCCGATTTCCGACTCCGTGGATCCCGCAGATCTGCAGGCCACGTTGTATCATTGCATGGGACTCGACCGTCAGCAGTTAATGTACGATCGGCTGCAGCGACCCTGGGAAATCAGCAGCGGGCGCGTCCTGCAGGATTTGCTCTGAGCTGGCATCAACGGTGCGGACTCGACATGGCGAAGCAACCGGAATGTAGAGAGCTTGCGCGGTCATCGGACATCCCGGCGATTCGCACGAAAGGGTCAAACTGTAACAGTCCGACAGTGCCGGCGACCGGAGCTCAACGGCACGATGTCGCGATCATCTGGAGTCGTGGACCATGAACAGCGATGACGACGCATTGATCGAACGAATTCGACCGAATTTCAGGCGGCGCATGGGCGCTTCTGAAAAGAGAATGTTTGGCGGCATCTGTTTCATGATCAACGGCAACATGTGCGTAGGTTCATGGAAAGGCAGTCTCATCGTGCGACTCGATCGAAAAAAACACGAACAGACGCAATCGGAGCCGCACGTCAGGCCCATGGATATCACCGGCAGGGTGATGAAAGGCTGGGCCCGGATTGAACCCGCCGGGATCGAGTCCGACGACGACCTCAAAGCATGGGTCCGGCGAGCTGCAAAGTTTGCCGCGTCGCTGCCGGCAAAGTAACCCGGACCGGGCGACGACTTCTTTCTTCAGGTCCGGCTGGTCTCAACTCACACGGACCTGTGCGGAATCCGGAGAACGTGAACAGTGTTCCCTGCACAAGGATTACTGCGCACACGGCGAAGCTGATCTCAACTCCAGTCAATCTGCAGTCGCGTCCAGCGAATTCCGCACTTGCCATTTTCGACACACCAGTGCGTGGCCAGGTACGAGCCGTCCTGAAGGGGGATGGCCGTCGGGAATCCGAATTCAAAAGCGTCCAGTTCATCGATGCCTGACTGGACGGAGTGTGTTCGCTCATAAGATGTCCGGGCATCGTACATCACGGATTCATGATGCACGGTCCAGCGGTCGTCAGTAAATGTGACCAGACACATTTTGATGGCCTGTTGTCCGTGGCGTTGATTGTACAGCACCAGTAAGCGGCTGCCTCCCAGATAGATGGGAGTCATCGTCTGCCCCTGAATTCCGGTTGAGTGGCTCGGTCCCCACGTTGCTCCTCCATCTTTGGAAATCACAAAGCTGTCTTCCAGGTCGGAATAGTCGCCCAGTGTGAAGGTCCACGCCACTCCCATGACGTGGTTGTCACTCAACTCAACGAACTTCTGTTCGAAGTATCCTCGTTGTTTTTCCGGGTGTTCAAATGCGATCGAATGCGACCATGACTGTCCATCGTCGTTGGAAAGGGCGGTAATGACCTGCAGGCCCAGTTCATCCGGTTTATACAGCGTTGCTGCCGGAGCCAGGAGTCGACCTGAGTTCAAAGGCAGGACACCATGCGAGACTTCCAGCGGACCTTTCGGCATGGGAACTGTGTCGGGGCTGCTCCACGTTCGGCCACCGTCGACGGAACGGCAAATCAGCGTACCGGATTCACGCTGTCCGAACTGCTCGTCACTGTTGGCGTCGATCCACTGTCCGTACGCGTAGATCGTCCGGCCGTCCGGCGACCGGGTCAGCTTGAGAAAATTCGCGCGGTTCCGTTCTTCATCTTTCGGAAGAATCGTACCTTCCACCCGCCATGTCTCTCCGTTGTCGTTGGAGCGTGACCAGTCTGTCCCGCCAGTGACCAAAGCGCCGCCGCCGACTCCGTACGAACAGAGGATATCCCCACTGTCGAGTTGAACTGCCATGGGAAATGCGGACTCGCGATCATCCAGTCGGCCGGTTGCCGAGATTTCGATATGGGGCATTGCGTTCCGATCTTTCTGCTTCAAATTCTGTCAACGGAGTTCGTCAACGATGTGTTTTCGTGGTCAGCAGCTGATTTCATCGTTGGACGTTCTGCACGTCCGGTTCGGGCTGCTGGCCACCTGGGCCCGGATCGAAGAGCCTGATCAGCGTTCCTCGGTGCTCGTTTCGTCAGTGAAGTATGTGTCTCTTCCGGGGCGGCACCCGGGGACATGCATATCGAGCATTTCCAGTGGCGTATCCTGTGTCACGAAGGCGTGCCGAGTGCCGGGTGGCAATCGGAGAAAGTCGCCTGGTGCGAGAGACCGGGGTGATCCGTCAAGGATGGCCGTGGCCGTCCCCGACAGCACGAAATAAAACTCTTCAGCGATGTTATGATAGCTGGTCGACGTGTGTTGATTCGCCTCAACGCGCACTCGGTAGACGGTGGCTGCCGCCTCCTCCTGTTCCGTCAGCAACGGTTCGATCTGGTAGGGACCGAATTGCTGAACGTTGGTCGTCGAACCGCTCGAACGATGGATCACGTGCTGTTTCATGTCCATCATCGTCGGATCGTCCACGGCGCTTGTCAACCAGGGCGACGTTGCTGCCGTTCTGAGGCCACTGATGTTTGCAGACGACGGCAATGTAGTTGTGTTCGCGGGAGCCGTTGACTTCCGTTCGCCGCAGTACGACTTGCAGAGATTACTGTGCCGTGATCTACGGCCACAGGGCGCCAAATACTGCGCCGGTGATCAGGCCGTAAACGACACCGTCGAGGACGTCCATCAGGATGGCACGTTTTGGTGTCCCGAACCAAATATTGTTGGGCATGAAGGCGAAACAGTGTGCCAAAATCGCCGCGGTTCCCGTCACTTGAAAGACTTTGCTGAATCCTGCTCCCGGTTTAAGTGCCAGCGTGCCAAGGTAGCCAACAAAGACCGCGGTCACGAGGTAGAACACAAACGTCAGGCCCAGATTTTTTCCCATGTGTGGAGCGCCGCTCCAGACGTTGATTGTGCCCCACGGCCCGCTCGCGATCAGTGCCTTCTTGGTTTCGTCCTCCATGTCTTCCTTCGTACGGGCGCACGGGAAAAGGTATCGACCAGGCGGAAGGTGCAGTTCGCCGAGCCTTTTGACGTTCTCGTCTTCGTCCGGCAGCACCGCCCAGTCCGGGTTATGATGCCCGATGATGACCCACGAGACGAAACTCGCAAAGAAAATGCCAACGGCCGACACCAGAATGGGCATCCAGAGAGCAAGCAGTTCACTCATGATCGTGTTCCTGTTGTCGAGCGTTCATTTGTGTTGATTCAATTTCGGTGACTCGTTCGACGTCATCATTCTGCAGCGATTGTCACGTGATGACCAGTCAATCGATTGTTCGAAAATCGCTCTGGCACGCGTGGAAGAGCGATGACTCCTATTGCTTCGTCAAAGCTTAAGTTGAGGGTAGCCGGATTCGCAGGAATTCGGAATGCTCGGTCGTTCCCTGAAGTCTTGCGACTCCAGCGACGGGCGAATCCTCATCTTTGTGCCTGACAAACCACTATGCTGGCAAAGTCTTTGTCGCCTGGAGATCGGAGGCCATTGGCCGACGGGGTGGAGGAGCGCGGGTGAGTCTGGTTGCGTCGTGGCGCTCTGACAAACCGGCCGTGCTCGATCGGCGACACGCCGCTACAGCTCGGCAACCAGTTTCTGAACGAACGACGCTGCTTCCCCCAGCGGAATGCGAGTCGCTTCCGGATCGGTGCGGCGTTTGATTTCGACAATGCCGTCCTTGAGTCCCTTCCCGCCAACGATCATGCGGACAGGCAGGCCGATCAGGTCAGCGTCCTTGAATTTGAAGCCCGGACGCTGATCGCGATCATCCATCAGGACTTCGATCCCGGCTGCAGAGAGTTGTTCGTAGATGCCATTGGCCGCATCCATCACGGTTTCGTCGGTGACATTTAAAGGAATCAGTTCGACGGTATAGGGCGCGACCTCAGCCGGCCAGACGATGCCGCCATCGTTGTGGCAGGTCTCGACGATCGCGGCGACAACTCGTGTAATGCCGATGCCGTAGCAGCCCATGATGATCGGATGCCGGGTTTCCTGAGGGTCCATCCAGTTGGCATCCAGGGCTTCGCTGTATTTTGTGCCCAGCTTAAAGACGTGGCCCACTTCAATACCGTGGACGATCTCCAGAGTGGCATCACATCGAGGACAGGGGTCACCCGCAGCCGCGTTACGCAAATCGTGTGTTTCAGGCAAATCAAAATGAGTCCCCGGTACGACGCCGGTCAGATGAGTGTCGTTCGCATTCGCTCCGGTGATGGCGGAGGCGATGTGGCTGATGTCATGATCGGCGATGTAGCTGCATTTCAGGCCAACCGGACCGGCAAATCCAACCGGCGCGCCGGTCACGCGCTGCACGGTCGCATCGTCGGCCATCTCCAGCTCACTCACATCCAGCACTCGGCGGATCTTGCCTTCGTTGGCGTCGTGGTCGCCGCGAATCAGGACGGCGGTGGGCTTGCCGTCTGCGACATAAATCAATGTCTTGATGAACGTGTCAGGATCGGACTTGAGCAGTTCACTGACAGCATCGATCGTCCCGGCATTCGGAGTGTCAACGGACACCGGGTCAGCCGCACCTTCGATGGCTGCCGATCCAGCCGAAGTCCGGCCGGTATCAGCGCGTTCCTGATTTGCCGCGTAGTTGCAACCTGTACAGCGAACGACGAAATCTTCTCCGTTTTTTGCCGGCGCCATGAATTCATGGGAGGCGTCCCCGCCGATGGGACCGCTTTCAGCTTCCACGGGAATGTATTCCAGGCCACAGCGTTCGAAGATTCGGCAGTAAGCCTTGTACATCGCGTCGTAGATGTCGTTGAGTTCGTCCAGCGACTTGCTGAAGCTGTAGGCGTCCTTCATCAGGAATTCGCTGGTCCGTAAGACACCAAAACGCGGACGTTCTTCGTTGCGAAACTTGGTCTGGATTTGATACAGCGTCAACGGCAGTTGTTTATAGGTGCGGATTTCGCGGGAAATCAGTTCGGTGACGACTTCCTCATGAGTCGGACCGAGAGCAAAGTGCAGTTTGCGGTCTCCGCGTTTGGCTTCGACATGGAACAGGACATCGCCGAAGGCATCTTTTCGGCCCGTGCGTTCGAAAAGTTCGATCGGCTGAAGGGCCGGCATGAAAATCTCGATAGCGCCGGCTCGGTCCATTTCTTCGCGCACGATTCCGGCGACCTTGCGGACGGTTCGCCAGCCAAGCGGCAGATAGCTGTAGGCACCGGCCATCAGTTGCCGAATCAGGCCGGCACGCAGCATCAGCTGATGGCTCGGGACTTCGGCATCCGATGGGACTTCCTTGAGAGTTGGGATAAAGGTTTGTGTCCACCTCATTGATGCTTCCTGAACGTCGTGCGACAGGCCGCGCTGTTGATAGGAGCGGGCAGGTCATGAGAGAATGAGCGGCGGATTCTAGCAGACCATCGAATGTCGCAAACCCCGGAACAATCAGCAGATACGCAGATCACGGCGGTTGTTGCGTGGATGACACCGTCTTAAGATCTCCGGTTCGGCTGCCTCCGCCCAATCTCTGGAGGCCGCAAGTCACGTCAATACAAAAGGCCGCGACAGCACTGTGTCGGCCTGGGATCGGAATGAGAATGACACGCACGTTCGTAAATGACCTTGCAGATGGCGACACCGTCGACGAGATCTTTCTGCTGGCCGACAAGCAATTGCGGGCAAACCGTAACGCGGACATGTACCTGCTGGCCACGTTGAGAGACAAAACCGGAGTCATCAGCGGACTCATGTGGAATGTCGCCGAAGAACGGCTTCAGCATATCGCTGGCGGCGACATGGTGCAGGTGAAGGGCAAAGTCCAGCTCTATCAGGGTGCCCTGCAGATGATTTTGACGCGGATTGATGCGGCGCCACAAAGCGACTTCGACGTCGACGATTTTCGTGCCCAACCGCACACCAACGTGGGGCCGCTTTTGGACCGACTGAAGGAGTTAGTCAGTACGATCACATGTGATCGACTGAAGGTGCTGGCGGATTGTTTCCTGAATGATGAAGAGCTGGTCGAAGCCCTGTGTAGTGCTCCGGCCGGCGTGAGAGCTCATCATGCCTATCAGGGGGGATTGATTGAGCACGTCGTGAGTATGGCCGAAGTGGCTGATCGACTCTGCGGACTTTATCCTCAGCTGAATCGAGATCTTCTTCTGCTGGGTGTCGTGATGCATGATCTGGGTAAGGTTCGCGAATTATCCTGGGATCCGGCTCTGGCCTATACGGACGAAGGACAGCTGCTTGGACACATGAATATTGCAGTCGAGATTCTCAACGAAAAGCTTCTCGAAGTTCGGGGGCAGCTGGGCGGCGGTGAAGTGGACGCCGAAGACGTGCTGAGACTGAAACACATGATTCTCAGTCATCATGGATCACTCGAACACGGAAGCCCCCGCGTGCCGATGACACCGGAAGCAATCGTGCTGCACCACATCGATAACCTCGATGCAAAACTGCATGAGTTCACCCGGAGTATTGAGGATGACGTAAACAAGCAATCGTCGTGGACTCCGTACAGTCCGAGGATGGAGCGGAAACTGTTCAAGGGACAGACTGCGAAAGCCGCCGACGATGAGACGGGCGGATAGTGAATACACCGTTTCGTGCCCGATTGGACAGCTGAAGATCACCTGCCGTCATTGACCCGGACATGATGCCGGATGATCATCAGTCCGGTTGTCGGGCTGGCTGTTGCGCCGGCCCTGCGATACCCGAACTGCATTCCTGAAGCAGACCACCACATTCCAGCGAAATGAGGTGCACGATGAGCAAAATTCGCGATCAAATCATCGAGCTGTTATCCGACCCGAAGTATCGCCCTCTGGAGTCACTTGCCGTTTCAAAGAAACTGCAGGTGACAAAAAAAGGGATGAAGAAATTTCGTGAGACGGTGGCAGAGCTGATCGAGTCGGGACAACTGCGCGAAGGAAAAAAAGGTCGACTGCGCCTCAAAACGACGGCCGGCTTCGTGACGGGCGTCGTGCGCAGGATTAAAAGTGGTGCGGCGTTCGTGATTCCACACGAAGTCTCCGAAGACCTCGAGAAGAAAGATGTCTACGTTTCACGCAGTGATTTGACGGATGCTCAAACGGGCGATGAGGTGCTGGTTCGCCTGATCAGCCGACGCAGGTCCGGTGGCCAGCGATGCGGCCGTGTCGAAAAAGTACTCGAGCGAGCCAGCAACGTGTTTGTGGGGACGTACTTCGAATCACAGGGGCAGGGATTTGTACGAGTCGATGGGAACGTCTTCGATGCGGCCATTCATGTCGGTGATCCAGGGTCCAGGGGAGCGAAGGCCGATGACAAAGTTGTCATTGAGATTCTGCGGTTCCCGTCGGCCAATCGCGTCGGCGAAGCTGTGCTCACAGATGTCCTGGGTGACCCAGGTGTAGACACGATGACGGTGGTCCATGGATTAGGTCTGCCTCACGAATTCAGCGAAGCTGCCCTGGACGACGCCAGAGGTCAGGCGGAATTGTTTGATGAGAAGAACCTGGACGGTCGTTTGGATCTGACAAAGGAAATGATTGTCACGATCGATCCCGCGACCGCACGAGACTTCGACGACGCGATCTCGCTCCGTCGGGATCGTCGCGGTCACTGGCAACTGGGAGTTCATATCGCCGACGTGGCGCACTTTGTGACGCCAGGAGGAGCGCTCGACCGTTCCGCCCAGGAGCGGGGGACCAGCGTCTATCTGCCTCGCCATGTGATCCCGATGCTGCCGGAAGTGATCAGCAATGGCCTCGCCAGTCTTCAGGAAGGCCAGGTGCGATACACCAAGAGTGTGTTCATCGAGTTTGATGCCGAAGGGAATCCGCTGGGAGCTGAACTGGCGAATACCGTGATCCGTGTGTCCAGGCGATTCGCATACGAAGAAGTGATGCCCCTGATTAAGAAACCGGAGTCCGGCAAAGGCAGGGTCAGTGCCACAATTCTGAAGCTCCTGCAGAAGATGTACACCCTGGCAATGGTTCTTCGCCGTCGCAGGTTTGCAGGCGGCGCCCTGCAGATGGGGATCCCGGAAGTCGAAATTGACTTCGATGATGACGGGAATATCACGGGAGCTCATGAGAGCCATCATGACGAGAGCCACGAGATCATCGAAGAATTCATGCTGGCAGCAAATATCGCGGTGGCTCAGCTGTTGACCGCGAAAGAAATTCCGTACCTGCGCCGCGTCCATGGCCATCCCGATGAATCGCGTCTAAAGAATTTTCAGGATTTCTGTCTTGGTCTGGGATATGAGCTGGACCAGTTTCGGAGTCGGGCAGCTTTACAACAGGTGATTCTGGACGCGGCCGGTCAACCCGAGGAACGGGCGCTCAATTTTGGACTGCTGCGCGCCATGAAGCAGGCCGTCTACAGCCCGGAGGACTACGGACATTTTGCGTTAAATGAGGATCACTATTGCCACTTTACGAGTCCGATTCGACGCTATCCTGACCTGACCATCCACCGGATTGTCGGCGAACTGGCAGCCGGTCGAAAAGTCAGACCCGACAACATGGGTGAATTGCTGCAGCTGGGTAAAAACTGCTCATTGACGGAACGCCGTGCTGAAAAAGCTGAACGTGAACTGAAACGCATCAAACTTCTGCGTTACATGGAAACTCGTGTGGGAGAAGAACTCGACGCGTTCATTACGGGCGTCGAGAGTTTCGGAATGTTCTGTCAGGGGGTGAAGATTCCCGTGGAAGGAATGGTGCACATCAGCGCATTGACTGACGATTTTTATACTTACGACCCCGCTTGCAGAACGTTAACCGGAGGCCGCAAAAAACTGCAGTATCGTCTTGGTGACGCGGTCAGGGTGGTCGTCACGAATGTGGACCTGGATCGCCGCCAGCTCGATTTACGGATCGTGCCTGAAACTGATTCAACCGGAAGCAGGAAGGCGGCGAACCCGACTGCTCGTACCCAAACCGGGGCGAGACAGAAGTCACCAGCCGGCGAACAGGTGACCGGTGGCGCCAGGAAGCGTCCGGCAAAAAAGAAACCGACGTCGAAATCCGCCGGGAGCACGAAGAAAAAGAGTACCGGCCGGCGACGGAGACGATAAATGGACTCATCCGATTCACCCGTCACTGTCGCTCGACGGCTCATTGGTCAATTCCTCTGCAGACGTACTCGACAAGGTCTGTGCGTCGGCCGGATCGTGGAAACCGAGGCGTATTTGTCGGAGGGCGATTCGGCCGCTCACTCATTTCGTGGGCCGAATCGGAAGAATGACAGCATGTTCGGTCCGGCGGGGCGAGCCTACATCTACACGATCCACGCGAGACAATGCGTGAACGTCGTGACAGAACGAGAGGGAATCGGCTCAGCGGTTCTGATCCGGGCTGTTGAACCGCTCGAGGGGATTCCATTGATGCAGCGACGACGCCGGACCGATCGTTGTCGTGACTTGTGTCGCGGTCCGGCTCGGTTGTGTGAGGCATTTCAGATCGGCCGGGATCTGGACGGATGGAATCTGAATCGCGGCAGCAGACTTTGGATCAGGGAGGTCTGCCACGAGGCTTCGACGATTCCTGCTTATTCTCCCCGCATCGGCGTGACGTCGGCGAAGGATCTGCTGCTGCGTTTTTTCGTGTCTCACAGCGAATTTGTCAGTGGCACACGGATCCAGAATCGAGTCGAACGTTTGCAGGGGCGGGACACTGTGCCGACCAGGAACAGGACCTGCGGTTGTTCCTGAGTCCCCTTGTGTACTCGGAATGGTGATCACGGAGAACCCAACACTGCTCATTTCAGTGAGAGCACGCGACATGCGTGCAAGTTGGCTCAACGGATGCCGATCTGTGGAAGTGAAGACTCTATGATCCGAACATCAGCGATCGCCTTTTCTGCTGCAGGTTTGTTTGTCCTTTGCGCGGCGCAGCCATTAGCCGCAGATGATTCGACAGAACGAATTCGGGGTTTGACGCTCAAACAGGCTGCGGCGCGGATTGCGAAGTTTCCTCGGGACAAACAAATTGTGAAGGCGTTGAGCGTCCGCCGGGTTGGCAGAGTCATTCGCTTTGATCTGGACATCTCTGAAAACCCGGATGGATTGAGCTGGTTCATACGCCTCAACCTGCCAACAGCCGCGTTCGAGAAAACGAGCCGGGCATTTGAGTCGGCGGGATATGAAATCAGTGTGTCGGACTCTGTTGTCCTGGAGCAACAGAGATACTACTCGGGTGTCTGGGTGCGTCAGTCCGGACCACCGAAACCGCTGGTCCTGCCGGATCTTCCGGTGCCAGTGTCAGGCGTGGTCGTGGATCAGTTCACACGCGTCGATACGTTGATGACAGGATTCCTCCAGGAACACAATGTCGCGGGTGCAACCGTCGCGATTTCTTACAAGGGCAAACAACTGTACTCACGTGGATTCGGCTGGGCTGACGTCACAGAACAGACTCCGATGGCGCCGGATGCCGTCATGCGCATTGCGAGTCTATCCAAACCAATGACCGCAACGGCAATCATGCAGCTGGTCGAACAGAAACAGCTCGGACTCGATGATGAGGTCATGCCGATTTTGAAGGCAGCTCGCTTCCGACGACCCAGAGACAAGCGATGGCGTCAGATCACCGTGCGGCAGCTGCTGCAACACACTGGCGGCTGGGATCGCGACAGCTCAGCCGATCCGATGTTCATGACGAGCCAGGCGAGAGAAGCACTCAGGCTGAAACGGCAACCGAAGGCCCGTGACATGGTCGAGTGGCAGTTACAGCAACCGCTGGACTTCAACCCGGGAAGCAGGGAAGCGTACAGCAATGTTGGTTACTGCGTGCTGGGACGGATTATTGAATCGATTTCAGGACAGACCTACGAAGAGTACATGACCAGGCAATTGCTCAATCCTGCCAACATGAACGACACGCGGCTTGGCAAGTCACGTCTGGAGGAACGCGGCATGGGAGAGGTTCACTATCACATGCAAAATCAAAAGCGTGTTGCAGCAGTGTGGTCAGTGTTTCCGGATCGCCGCGGCAGAGTGCGTCCGCAGGAGGTGGATGGGCCGTACGGAGCGTGGGATCTCGAAGTCATGGACGCCCATGCCGGCTGGGTGTCGACGGCGCCGGACCTCGTCCGTTTTGCCTCAGCCGTACTTGATGACAATTCGAGTTTACTAAACACCGAAACTCGCAGCACGATGCTGGAACGTCCGATTCATGTGGACGATTCGAAGGGCCACTGGTACGGCTGTGGATGGAATGCACAACGGATCGGCCGCAACGACTTCAACCTTTGGCACCATGGCTTTCTTGATGGATCCGCAAGTCTGCTCGTGCGGCAGTGGGATGGGTACACATGGGCAGTGTTGTTCAATACGGGTAAGTCGTCCTCGGATGAACGACTGGCTTTGCTGATTGACCAGCCACTGCGCAGGGCCATCCGTTAGCCCGAATGATTCACGCAGGCCGGACCGCAGGTCGCGAGCGTTTCCGGAACGGCGCAAACTCATCAAATGTCAAACCGCAGAGTGTGTTCCTGAATCTTAACAACGTGGCGACCGAAGTTCCGGCACTGCAAGGGTTTGCTGTGTCCCGTCCTGCTCTGCGGGAGGGCGACGCTCCTGCGAAGCCGAAACTCAGGGCTCCTGATCTCTTGCCGGGTCCCTGGCCTGTGGTTTGTTTCGCAAGAGGGGTCAGTCGGAGAATTTACGTGGATTTGGGCGGCGTTCGTTTGG